>JBFHPI010000025.1:0-14718 GCA_041592855.1 Pseudomonas sp. | reverse complement strand
TGAGCGTGCCGCAGAGACTATTGCTCATTGCCAGCAGGTAGTCACTGTAGGCTTCTTCCTGCAGGTCACCGCGCTTGATATGCATGGCCTCGGCGACGAACTGGCGGTTGGCCTCGTCCAGGTTCATATGCAGCAGGCACATCAGCTTGAATTTGAACGATGAAATGGTCAGGACAATGCAGTGCTCGAAGGGTATTTCCTTCAGCGATTCGGCGCGGCTGCAACTCCAGCTGCTGCTGGGCTTGCACCCGCTGAGCGTCTGCTCCAGGGTGCTCTGCAGCAAGCGGGACAAGGTGGTTTCGACTTCAGAGAAGGACTTTTGCATGGCTTACTCGGCGCCTTGCAGGCTCTGGTCGAGGCTGCTGATATGGCTCTGCACGCCATGCACGGCGGTGATGATCATATTGCCGCCGGCCTGGATATCCTGAAAGGCCATGGTGGCGATCAGGGCGTTTTTGTCGAGGTTGCTGCGGTAGTCCTCGTTGAGCGATTGGGCGCTGGTAGAAAGCTTGCGCACTTCGTCGGCGACCACGGCAAAGCCACGGCCGGACTCGCCGGCGCGGGCCGCTTCGATGGCGGCATTGAGGGAGAGAATGGCGATCTGGCCGACGATGTTCTTGAAGTCGCCGATCTGCTTCTGCATCAGCTTGTTATGCACCATGATGCCGTTGATATCTTCGTGCCAACGCTCAATGGTGGCGGTGATATCCAGCAGTTCCTGCACCGAGGCGCGCAGCCGCTCCATCTGTGCTTTCAATTCGGCCACGCTGTGTTGGCGGCCACTCCGGCAATCGGCCAGCTCGCGCTCCAGCTGGCTGCGCACGGCGGAGAGTTCCTCAAGGCGCTGCTGACTGTCCTGGCGGTTCAGGGCGGCCTCCTGGCTCAGCGACAGACGCAGGTTTTCCAGGGTTTGCGCGCTTTCCTGACGCAACGCTTCCAGCGCTGTGGCACTGACCATCTGGCGTTGCTGTTGCTCGCTGTCGTGTAACTGCTGCTGCAGTTGGACGATGGCCTGCCGTTGCCGGCCATGGCTGATCCAGAAGGCCACGGCAAGCAGAATCAGCAGAACGAGCAGTGCTAGCGTCGGCAGCCAGGCGATCTGCCCGGGCACATCAGCAGCGCTTGCGGCCAGGGCGGCAGAATTCGATGAATTGAGTGGCAGTGACATAGAGGATCTCGAAGGGCTGCGCCGGGCTGAGCCAGACTGCTGTGCAGTCTTTGCCCGCTTGGCTGTTGTTATTGGTTTTCCTTGCGTATCGCCTGGGCGGTCCTGTTGGAAGAGGTATGTGCACGATCCTCTCCCGCCCCTGTCACTGCTGTATCGGCCAAGCCGTGCAGAGCTTGACGCCAGAAATCAGTTCTGAGACTAGCCGTAGTGGCGCAATGATGCTAGTGCGACTTGTCGGCGACGAACAGCAAAAGCTCAATGACCTCTGGACATCACTATCCACCACTTATTTGAGTAATGAAACTGATGCGGATCATGGCCACTTCAACTAGTGAAGCAAGAGGTGTTGAGAAACTAAATGGTATTCACTACTATTTGATTCCTTAGCTCTCCTACTCAAAGAGGCCGTCCCATGCAGTTCAGCAAGTCCTTGTTCGCCGCGTTCACCCTCAGCGCCCTGGCCGGTGCCGTGCAGGCCGCTGATGAAGTGGTGGTGTATTCCGCTCGTATCGACGAGCTGATCAAGCCGGTGTTCGATGCCTATACCGAAAAGACCGGGGTCAAGGTCAAGTTCATCACCGACAAGGAAGCGCCGCTGCTGGCCCGTCTGAAGGCCGAAGGGGCCAATACCCCGGCCGATATGCTGATCACCGTGGATGCCGGTAACCTCTGGCAGGCCGAGCAGGAAGGCGTGCTCAAGGCTCTGGACTCCAAGGTTATCGAAGCCAATATCCCTGCCCAGTACCGCTCCAGCACCGGTAGCTGGACCGGCCTGTCGCTGCGTGCGCGGACCATCTTCTATTCCACCGAGCGTGTACAGCCGAGCGAGCTGTCCACCTATGAGGCCCTGGCCGACAAGAACTGGGAAGGCCGCCTGTGCCTGCGTACCAGCAAGAAGGTGTACAACCAGTCGTTGACCGCCACCCTGATCGAAACCCATGGTGCCGAGAAGACCGAGGAGCTGGTCAAGGGCTGGGTCGCCAACCTGGCCACCGACGTGTTCCCGGATGACACCGCGCTGCTGCAGGCCATCGATGCCGGCCAGTGCGATGTGGGCATCACCAACACCTACTACTATGGCCGTCTGCTGCAGCAGCAGCCCAACCTGAAGGTCAAGCCGTTCTGGCCGAACCAGGCTGACCGTGGTGTGCACGTCAACCTGGCGGGCGCTGGTGTAACTCAGCATGCACCGAATGCCGAAGCTGCGCAGAAGCTGCTGGAGTGGATGACCACTGAGGAGGCCCAGGGCCTGTTTGCGGCGCTGAATCAGGAGTTCCCGGCCAACCCTGCCGTTGCCGCTTCGCCTGAAGTCGCTGCCTGGGGCAGCTTCAAGGCCGATGCCATCGCCACTGAAGTGGCGGGCAAGCGTCAGGCCGAGGCCACCATGCTGATGGATCGCGCGGGCTGGAAATGATCTGATCGGCATCTGCAGGGTGGGGTGCGGCGCGTCGATGCCCATCGCGCTGGCAATGATGGGTATCGCTACGCTCAACCCATCCTGCGCCACTGCGCCGCGCAATCCATCCTGCGACTGCAGTTATACTCGACGCCCCGGCCTGGTCCGGGGCGTTGTGTTTTTGTCTTGAGGATTATGCGTGGCCCACCCTGCCCAGCATCGCTGGTATCCCGTCGCCTTTGCCGTTGCCCTGCTGGTGCTGCTGCCGCTCAGCGTGTTGCTGCTGAGCTGGCATGAGATCGACCGGCAGATCTGGGCCCACCTGTGGCAGACCCAGTTGCCGCGCCTGATCGGCAATACGGTGCTGCTGGTACTGGGGGTCGGAGTCGGGGTGACGCTGCTGGGGGTAAGCCTGGCCTGGCTCACCGCCCTGTGCGAGTTCCCCGGGCGGCGCTGGCTGGACTGGGCGCTGATGCTGCCCTTCGCCATTCCGGCCTATGTGCTGGCCTTTGTCTTCGTTGGTCTGCTGGATTTTGCCGGGCCGCTGCAAACCCTGTTGCGTGAGTGGTTCGGCAGTGACCTGCGCCTGCCGCGGGTACGTTCCACCGGTGGGGTGATCATCGTGCTGGTGCTGGTGTTCTACCCCTATGTCTACCTGCTCGCGCGCAATGCCTTTCTGGCTCAGGGCAAGGGCCTTATGGAGGCGGCGCGGGTGCTTGGGCTGACGCCCTGGCAAGCCTTCTGGCGGGTGGCCCTGCCCATGGCGCGGCCAGCCATAGGCGCCGGCCTGGCGCTGTCGATCATGGAGACCCTGGCGGATTTCGGCGCGGTGTCGGTATTCAACTTCGACACCTTTACCACCGCCATCTACAAGACATGGTACAGCTTCTACAGCCTGACCAGTGCCACCCAGCTGGCCAGCCTGTTGCTGCTGGCGGTGATGCTGGTGCTGTATGGCGAGCGCCGTGCCCGCGGTGCGGTGCGCCCGGTCAATGAGCGGCCACGGGGCAAGGCGCTGTATCACCTGCGTGGCGGCCAGGCGCTGGCAGCCAGCGCCTGGTGCGGCCTGGTCTTCGCCTGTGGCTTTGTCATACCGGTGCTGCAGTTGCTGGTGTGGTTCTGGCAGCGCGGGCGCTTCGATCTGGATGAGCGCTATGTCGCCCTGATCCTGCATACCCTCTACCTGGGTGGCATGGCGGCGCTGCTCACGGTCAGCGTGGCCTTGCTGCTGGCCTTCGCCCGGCGCCTGGCGCCGACCCGCCTGATGCGCAGCACCGTGGGTGTGGCCAACCTGGGCTATGCGCTGCCGGGATCAATGCTGGCGGTGGCGATCATGCTGGCCTTCAGCTGGCTGGACCGCGAACTGGTGATTCCGCTGTCCAGCGCTCTGGGCGGCGCCGGCAAACCTTTGCTGCTGGGCAGTCTGTCGGCGCTGCTGCTGGCTTACCTGATTCGCTTTATGGCGGTGGCCTATGGGCCGCTGGAGAACAGCCTGGCGCGTATCCGGCCAACCCTGCCGGAAGCCTCGCGCAGCCTGGGCGTGGGTGGCATCGGCCTGTTCCTGCGGGTTTATCTGCCGTTGCTGCTGCCCGGGGCGTTGTCGGCGGCGCTGCTGGTGTTCGTCGATGTGCTCAAGGAAATGCCCGCCACCCTGCTGATGCGCCCCTTTGGCTGGGACACGCTCTCGGTACGGGTCTTCGAGATGACCAGCGAGGGGGAGTGGGCCCGGGCGGCCCTGCCGGCCCTGACCCTGGTGCTGGTCGGGCTGCTGCCGGTGATTCTGCTGATCCGCCGCTCGGCGCGGCGGATCGGCTAACTGCGGTCAGTCGCGCAGGGAAATAACCGGCCAGCCGCGCGCCAGGGCGGTAGCGCGCAGTACCTCGTCCGGGTCCACGGCCACCGGGTGGCTGGCCACTTCCAGCAGCGGCAGGTCGTTGCGCGAGTCGCTGTAGAAATAGCTGCCATCCAGGCTATAACCGGTTTCCTGCAACCACTGGTTAAGGCGCACGACCTTGCCCTGCTGATAGCAGGGAATGCCGGCGATCTGCCCGGTATAGCGGCCATCCTGCATGCCGCACTCGGTGGCCAGCAGCGTCTCGACTCCCAGGCCCGCGGCGATGGGGGCGGTAACGAAGCGGTTGGTGGCGGTGATGATCACCAGCGTGTCGCCGGCCGCGCGGTGCTGTTCCAGCAGGGCTTCACCCTGGGCCAGGATCATCGGTTCGATCACCTCGGCCATAAACTCACGGTGCCATTCGTCCAGCTGGGCCATGTCGGTGCGGCCGAGAATGGCCTGGCTGAAATTCTGGTAGGCCACCACGTCCAGCTTGTCGGCGCAGTAATCGGCATAGAAGGCATCATTGCGCGCCTGGTACTCGGCGGCATCCACCAGTCCGCGCTGGCAGATAAAGTCGCCCCAGCTATGGTCGCTGTCGCCGGCGAGCAGGGTGTTGTCGAGGTCGAATAAGGCCAAACGCACGGGGCACCTGTATGCACGAACCAAAAGGGCGCCAAGGATAGCGAGTTTTACCGGCCTTTCCCATTCGCCTGCACCCCTGATGGCCGCTTGCGTTGCTGCTGCCGCGGGCTTTGTGGAACAATGCCGAAACATGCGTTTACGAGGTTGTGCGCCGTGATTGACTCGGATGGTTTTCGCCCCAATGTCGGCATCATTCTGACCAATGATGTCGGCCAGGTGCTGTGGGCGCGTCGGATCAACCAGGACGCTTGGCAGTTCCCCCAGGGTGGGATCAACGACCGGGAGTCTCCTGAAGAAGCGCTGTACCGCGAATTGAATGAAGAAGTGGGCCTTGAGCAGCAGGATGTGAAAATTCTCGCCTGCACCCGGGGCTGGTTGCGTTATCGTCTGCCGCAGCGCCTGGTGCGCACCCACAGCCAACCGTTGTGCATCGGGCAGAAGCAGAAGTGGTTTCTGCTGCGCCTGACCGGCGCGGAGGATCGGGTGCGCATGGACCTGACCGGCAAGCCGGAGTTCGACGGCTGGCGTTGGGTCAGTTACTGGTACCCGCTGGGCCAGGTGGTGACATTCAAGCGCGAGGTGTATCGCCGCGCCCTCAAGGAACTCGCGCCGCGCCTGCTGGTGCGGGACTGAAGCCAACTTAGAGTCGAGCCATGCTCAATACCCTGCGCAAGATCGTCCAGGAAGTAAACGCCGCCAAGGACCTCAAGGCGGCGCTGGGCATTATTGTGCAGCGGGTGCGCGAGGCCATGGGCAGCCAGGTCTGCTCGGTCTACCTGCTTGACCCGGAAACCAATCGCTTCGTCCTGATGGCCACCGAGGGCCTGAACAAGAAGGCCATCGGCAAGGTCAGCATGGCCCCCAACGAGGGGCTGGTGGGCCTGGTCGGTACCCGCGAGGAGCCGCTCAACCTCGAACACGCCTCCGAACACCCGCGCTACCGTTACTTCGCCGAAACCGGCGAGGAGCGCTACGCCTCCTTCCTCGGTGCGCCGATCATTCACCACCGCAAGGTGATGGGCGTGCTGGTTATCCAGCAGAAGGAGCAGCGCCAGTTCGACGAGGGCGAAGAAGCCTTTCTGGTAACCATGAGCGCCCAGCTTGCCGGGGTCATCGCCCATGCCGAGGCCACCGGCTCGATCCGCGGTCTGGGCAAGCAGGGCAAGGGTATCCAGGAAGCCAAGTTCGTCGGTGTGCCGGGCTCTCCCGGTGCTGCCGTGGGTACTGCGGTGGTGGTGCTGCCACCGGCCGATCTGGACGTGGTGCCGGACAAGACGGTGGACGATATCGCCGCCGAACTGACCCTGTTCAACGATGCCCTGGAAGGGGTGCGCGGCGACATGCGCGCCTTGTCGGCGAAGATGGCCAGCCAGTTGCGCCCGGAGGAGCGCGCCCTGTTCGACGTCTACCTGATGATGCTGGAAGACGCCGCCCTGGGCAGCGAGGTGGTGAAGATCATCCGCACCGGGCAGTGGGCTCAGGGCGCCCTGCGCCAGGTGGTGAGCGAGCACGTCAACCGTTTCGAACTGATGGACGACGCCTACCTGCGCGAGCGGGCCAGCGACGTCAAGGATCTCGGCCGGCGCCTGCTGGCCTACCTGCAGCAGGCCCGGCAGCAGGCTTTGGTGTACCCGGACAACTGCATTCTGGTCAGCGAGGAGCTGTCGCCGACCATGCTTGGCGAGGTGCCCGAGGGCAAGCTGGTGGGCCTGGTCTCGGTGCAGGGCTCGGGCAACTCCCATGTGGCGATCTTTGCCCGGGCCATGGGTATTCCCACGGTCATGGGGGCGGTGGACCTGCCCTATTCGAAGATCGACGGCATTCAGCTGATCGTCGACGGCTACCACGGCGAAGTCTTTACCAACCCCAGTGAGGCCCTGCGCAAGCAGTACGCCGATGTGGTCGAGGAAGAGCGGCAGATGGCCCAGGGCCTGGATGCCCTGCGTGCGCTGCCGTGCGAAACCCTGGATGGCCACCGGATGCCGTTGTGGGTCAACACCGGCCTGCTCGCCGATGTAAAGCGCGCCCAGGAGCGTGGCGCCGAGGGGGTCGGTCTGTACCGCACCGAAGTGCCCTTTATGATCAAGGAGCGCTTCCCCAGCGAGAAGGAACAGCTGGCCATCTACCGCGAGCAGCTGGCCGCCTTCCACCCGCTGCCGGTGACCATGCGCAGCCTGGATATCGGCGGCGACAAGGCCCTGAGCTATTTTCCGATCAAGGAAGAAAACCCCTTCCTTGGCTGGCGCGGCATCCGCGTCACCCTCGACCACCCGGAAATCTTCCTGGTACAGACCCGCGCCATGCTCAAGGCCAGCGAGGGCCTGAACAACCTGCGCATCCTCCTGCCGATGATCTCCGGCACCCAGGAGCTGGAAGAGGCCCTGCACCTGATCCACCGCGCCTGGGGTGAGGTGCGCGACGAGGGCACCGACGTGCCGCTGCCGCCCATTGGCGTGATGATCGAGATACCGGCGGCGGTCTATCAGGTGCGTGAGCTGGCCCGTCAGGTGGACTTCCTCTCGGTGGGCTCCAACGACCTGACCCAGTACCTGCTGGCCGTGGATCGCAACAACCCGCGGGTCGCCGACCTCTATGACTTCCTCCACCCGGCGGTGCTGCAGGCCCTGTGCAAGGTGGTGGACGGCGCCCATGCCGAAGGCAAACCGGTCAGTATCTGTGGCGAGATGGCCGGCGATCCGGCGGCTGCCGTGCTGCTGATGGCCATGGGTTTCGACGGCCTGTCGATGAACGCCACCAACCTGCCCAAGGTGAAATGGCTGCTGCGTCAGCTGAGCATGGGCAAGGCCAAGGAGTTGCTGGGCCAGGTCATGACCATCGACAGTCCCCAGGTGATTCACAGCACCCTGCAGCTGGCCCTGCGCAACCTGGGCCTGGGGCGCATGATCAACCCGGCTTCGGATATTCAGGCCTAAGTTCAGCTGCAAGCAAAAGCAAGGCCGATGGCGCTGGTAGGGTGCGCCGTGGCATTGGCGCACACGCCATCTGCCTGGATGACGCTTCACCCTGCGGCCACAACGCAGGGGGTGTAGCGCATCGTTTAGCGTTTAATGCGCACCTCGCCCATGGGCTCGCCGTCCGGGCCAAAGCTGCGCTCGACTATCTGCTGGCCACCATCGGCCTGCACAATCAGCACCGTGCTGGCCCGGGTGCCATAGCTCGGGCTGACAATAAAGGGGCTGGACAGCAGGCGCTCCACCTCAAGCGCGATCCCGGTTTGTGGCAGGTGCTCGTCTAGGGCTCGCTCGCGGTCGCTTAGCAGTGCCAGCAGGGTGTCCGGCTCGGGTTGCTCGAGGCACTGGCGCAGCGCCTCGCGGGCCCGCTGCAGCTTCGGCCAGGGTGTATTCAGGCTGGCGTTGGATAGCCCATAGATCCCCGCAGGCAGGGGTCGCGCCTCGCCTTCGCGGGAGTTGAGGTGATAGAGCTGCTGGCGGTCGCCTATTAACAGATTGAAGCCGCTGTAGTGCTCGTGCTGGATTTGCCTGAGGTAGTCGGCTGGACTCAGCGCGCTTTGCAGGTAATTGCTCACCAGTTCGCCCCGGGAGCGCGCGCCTTCTGCCTGGCCCGGATCGCGGATATTGGTCAGGGCGGCAAAGCGCCCGGCCGCATCGATACCCAGCCAGGTGCCGCCGGCTTGCAGATCGCGCCCGGCCAGCAGCCCCGGCATTTCCGGCCATTCACCCAGGGCCAGGCTGGGGCGGGCATGGAACTCGTCGCGATTGGCCGCCAGCAGCAGCGGCAGTGGATGCTCGGGGCGCCAGGCAAAGACGATCAGGCACATGGGGGCAGCTCCAGAAACAAGGCGTTCAGCTTGCCGCCCGTCTGTATCGCCTGCAACCCTGCTGAGCCGATGCATGTCGCTTTCGGCGCAATGGCCGGAGCGGTTACCATTGCCGCCTTGTTTGTGGGGGTGTCGATGGAACTGCTGCTTTATCTGCTGCTGGGCGCGGCGGCCGGGGTGTTGGCCGGGATGTTCGGCGTGGGTGGCGGCATTATCATCGTGCCGGTGCTGGTGCTCAGCTTTACCGCTCAGGGGTTCGAGCCGGTGGTGTTGACTCACCTGGCGGTGGGTACGTCCCTGGCCACCATCATCTTTACCTCGATCAACGCCGTGCTGGAGCATCAGCGCAAGGGTGCGGTGCGCTGGCCGGTGTTTGCCTGGATGACCCTGGGTATCCTGCTCGGTGCCGCTTTCGGCGCGGCCACGGCAGCGGCCATTCAGGGGCCGCTGCTGCAGAAGATCATCGGCGTGTTCGCCATTGTCATTGCCGTGCAGATGGCCTTCGAATTGAAACCCAAGGCCAGCCGCACTGTCCCAGGCAAGGCTGGATTGACCGCTGCCGGTGGAGTGATTGGCTGGGCCTCGGCGATTTTCGGTATCGGTGGCGGTTCGCTGACTGTGCCCTTCCTGACCTGGCGCAGCGTGCCCATGCAACAGGCGGTAGCCACGTCCTCTGCCTGCGGCCTGCCCATTGCCCTGGCCAGCGCCCTGGCCTTTATCTGGCTGGGCTGGGACAAACCGGCGCTGCCCGAGTGGAGCCTGGGTTTTGTCTACCTGCCGGCCATGCTCGGCATTGCCATCACCAGCATGTTTTTTGCCCGCTTCGGCGCACGCCTGGCACATAAGCTGTCGCCGCGTTTGCTCAAGCGCCTGTTTGCCCTGCTGCTGTTTGCGGTGGGTGTGAATTTCCTGATTTAAGGAGTTTTTGATGCTGCCTTACCCGCAGATTGACCCGGTTGCCCTTGATCTGGGGCTGATCAAGATTCACTGGTACGGCCTGATGTATCTGGTCGGCATCGGCGGTGCCTGGTGGCTGGCCTCGCGCCGCCTGGCCGGTTTCGATGCCACATGGAGCAAGGAAAAACTTTCCGATCTGGTGTTCTGGGTGGCCATGGGCGTGATCCTCGGCGGGCGCCTGGGCTATGTGCTGTTCTATGACCTGGCCGCCTATATTGCCGAGCCGGCGAAGATGCTGCGCATCTGGGAAGGCGGCATGTCCTTCCACGGTGGGTTGATTGGCGTGATGCTGGCCACCTGGTGGTTTGGTCTGCGCAACAACAAGGGCTTTTTCCAGCTGATGGACTTTATCGCGCCCCTGGTGCCGATTGGCCTGGGCGCCGGGCGCATCGGCAACTTTATCAACGCCGAACTCTGGGGCAAGGCCACCGACCTGCCCTGGGCCATGGTCTTCCCCACCGACCCGCTGCAGCTGGCGCGCCATCCGTCGCAGCTGTACCAGTTCGCCCTGGAGGGCGTGGCGCTATTCACCATCCTCTGGTTCTACTCGCGCAAACCGCGGCCAACCATGGCGGTGTCCGGCATGTTTGCCCTGTGCTACGGCATCTTCCGCTTTATCGTCGAATTCGTCCGTGTGCCGGATGCCCAGCTCGGCTACCTGGCCGGCGGCTGGCTGACCATGGGTCAGATGCTGTGCCTGCCGATGATTCTCGGCGGCCTGGGCCTGATCGCCTATGCCTATAACCGCCAGGCTGCACAGGAGGCCGCCCGATGAAACAGTACCTCGACCTGATGCGCCTGGTGCGTGACTCCGGCACCTTCAAGCCGGATCGCACCGGCACCGGCACCTACAGCATCTTCGCCCACCAGATGCGCTTCAACCTGGCCGACGGCTTCCCCCTGGTGACCACCAAGAAGTGCCACCTGAAATCCATCATCCATGAGCTGCTGTGGTTCCTGCAGGGCGATACCAATATCAAGTATTTGCAGGACAACGGTGTGCGCATCTGGGACGAGTGGGCCGACGAGAACGGCGACCTCGGCCCGGTGTACGGCTACCAGTGGCGCAGCTGGCCGGCGCCGAACGGCGAGTCCATCGACCAGATCAGCAAGCTGATCGAGATGATCAAAAACAACCCGGACTCGCGCCGCCTGATCGTCTCGGCCTGGAATCCGGCCCTGGTGGACGAGATGGCCCTGCCGCCGTGCCACGCGCTGTTCCAGTTCTATGTCGCCGACGGCAAGCTCTCCTGCCAGCTGTATCAGCGCTCGGCGGACATTTTCCTCGGCGTGCCTTTCAACATCGCCAGCTATGCCCTGCTGACCATGATGATCGCCCAGGTCTGCGACCTGCAGCTTGGCGACTTTATCTGGACCGGCGGCGACTGCCACCTGTACGCCAACCATATCGAACAGGCCGACCTGCAGCTGACCCGCGAGCCGCTGCCGCTGCCGACCATGCGGCTCAACCCGGCGGTGAAGGATATCTTCGCTTTCAGGTTCGAGGACTTCGAGTTGCACAACTACCAGGCCCATCCTCATATCCCGGCCCCGGTGGCGGTCTAGGCACAGGGGATTTTGTTACCCTGAGGTTTTTGCCCCGGGGAGCGCCCATGTCGAGGATCATCATTCACCTGTTGTTGTGCCTGCTGGCGCTACCTGTCTGGGCTGCCGAAGAGCCTGCCCCGATCTTGCGTGTGGGCATCAGCGAGGTGCCGCCCTTCGTGATCAGGGAGGCCGATGGCAGTTGGCGCGGGATCAGCATCGACCTCTGGCGGCGTGCGGCCGAGGGCGCCGGTTATCGTTTCGAGCTGGTGCCCATGCCCTTCAAGGCCTTGCTGCCGAGCCTGCAAGCCGATGAGCTGGACGTCGTGGTCGGTGCGCTGACCATGACCGCCGAGCGCGAGGCTCTGCTGGACTTCACCCATCCCTTTTTTCATACCGGCCTCGCCATCGGGGTAGCGCGACAGGCGGACGGCAGCGCTTGGGGCGCCGTCAGGGCACTGCTGTCCTGGCAGTTCGTCAGCCTGATTCTGGGGCTGGCAACCCTGCTGCTGTTGATCGGCGCCTTGCTCTGGCTGTTCGAGCGGCGGCGCAATCAGCAGCAATTCGGCGGCACAGCCGCCGAGGGCCTGGGCGCCAGTTTCTGGTGGGCGGCGGTGACCATGACCACAGTGGGCTATGGCGACAAGGCCCCGGTGACCCTGGGCGGGCGCCTGGTGGCGCTGGTGTGGATGTTCGCCGGCCTGATCATGGTCTCCACCTTTACTGCAGCGGTCACCAGTACCCTCACGGTCGGGCGACTGCAGGGCGGGATCCAGGGGCCGGATGATCTGCTGCGTGCCCATGTGGCGACCATCGACAATACCGTCAGTGCACGCTATCTGGCTGCCCAGCGTATCCGTCACACGGCCTACCCCAATGTGCTGGAGGCTATGCGTGCGGTACAGAAGGGGGAGGCCGATGCCGTGGTCTATGACCTGCCGATCATGCAGTACCGCAATGGGGAACTGCCTCAGGGGGGGCTGCGCTTGCTGCCCGGCACCTTCGAGAACCAGTCCTATGCCTTTGCCCTGGCCAGTGACAGTCCCTATCGCGAGCGACTCAGCCTGGAATTGCTGCGCATCATCGCGGATGACGACTGGCAAAAGCTGCAGCGTCTTTATCTGGGCACGCTCTGAGCTTCTCTGCCTGCCGGCGCCGGCCTGTGCGAACCAGGATGACCACCCGCCCCCTTGCCGCTACAATGCGCGCCATTCGCTGCAGCGGGTGCTGGTTCAGACCCGTATGGCCCGGCATGCAAACGCAGTGGGCCGCCTGATCGCAGCTTCGCCACGCCCGTAAGGAGACACCCATGGGACAGCGTACCCCCCTCTATGACCTGCACCTGGCCCTGGGGGCCAAGATGGTGGATTTCGGCGGTTGGGACATGCCGCTGCATTACGGCTCGCAAGTCGAGGAACATCATCAGGTTCGCCGTGACTGCGGTGTATTCGATGTGTCCCATATGACCGTGGTGGACGTGCAGGGGACGCAGGCCCAGGCCTACCTGCAGCGCCTGCTGGCTAACGACGTGGCGCGCCTGCAAGGCCCGGGCAAGGCCCTGTACAGCGCCATGCTCAACGAGCAGGGCGGGGTGATCGACGATCTGATCGTCTACCTCACTGCCGAGGGCTATCGGGTGGTGCTCAATGCTTCCACCCGTGACAAGGACCTGGCCTGGATGCGCCAGCAGGGCGCCGAGTTCCAGGTGCAGATCGAGGAGCGTAGCGAGCTGGCCATGCTCGCCGTGCAGGGGCCCCATGCCCGCAGCAAGACGGCCGAGCTGGTCAGCCATGCTCGTGCCGAGCTGATCCGCGCGCTCAAGCCTTTCGAGGGCCAGCCGGAGGGTGACTGGTTTATTGCCCGCACCGGTTACACGGGCGAGGACGGGCTGGAAATCATCCTGCCCGCCGACCAGGTGGTGGCCTTCCTCAATGACCTGGTGGGCGCCGGTATTGCCCCCATCGGTCTGGGCGCCCGTGACACCCTGCGCCTGGAGGCGGGGATGAACCTCTACGGCCAGGACATGGACGAAAGCGTCAGCCCCCTGGCGGCCAATATGGCCTGGACCATCGCCTGGGAGCCGGCGAGCCGCGACTTTATCGGCCGCGCCGCGCTCAAGCGCCAGCAGGATGAGGGTGTGCCCCAGCGTCTGGTCGGCCTGGTGCTGGAGGAGCGCGGGGTGCTGCGCGCCCATCAGGTGGTAAGGGTCGAAGGCCTGGGTGAGGGTGAGATCACCAGCGGCAGCTTCTCCCCGACCCTGGGCAAGTCCATTGCCCTGGCCCGGGTGCCGGCGGCTACCGGCGAGCGGGCCGAGGTGGAGATTCGCGGCAAGTGGTATCCGGTGCGGGTGGTCAAGCCGAGTTTTGTCCGTGCCGGCAAGGCGTTGATCTGACGCTGCTGTGCATTTTTTAGGGGCCGGCCTGCCAGGCTGGCCTGGGCCTGCTAAATTTTCCGGACGGCGTGGTCGCCGTCCCGTCTGATGAGGAACGACATATGAGCAATATCCCCGCCGATCTGCGTTATGCCGCCAGCCACGAGTGGGCGCGCCTGGAAGCCGACGGTAGCGTGACCGTGGGCATCTCCGACCATGCCCAGGAAGCCCTGGGTGATGTGGTGTTTATCGAACTGCCGGAAGTGGGCAAGAGCCTGGCCGCAGGGCAAGAAGCCGGGGTGGTGGAGTCGGTCAAGGCCGCCTCGGATATCTACGCCCCCATCGCTGGCGAAGTGATTGCCATCAACGACGGCCTGGCCGACAGCCCGGAGAGCGTCAACAGCGATCCTTACGGCAGCTGGTTTTTCAAGCTCAAGCCGAGCGATGCCAGTGAGCTGGACAAGCTGCTCGACGCGGCGGCCTACAAGGCCAGTGCCGACGCCGACGCCTGATCCGCGCGCCGCTGTAATAAACAAGGCCCCGCAATGCGGGGCCTTGTGCGTTATCGGCGTAAGCAGGCTATGCCCAGATATGCTG
The DNA here is from genome assembly GCA_041592855.1 of Pseudomonas sp. GTDB lineage: Bacteria > Pseudomonadota > Gammaproteobacteria > Pseudomonadales > Pseudomonadaceae > Aquipseudomonas. The sequence goes on along the minus strand of JBFHPI010000025.1, from coordinate 406 downwards.
CAGATAGTGTTGCGTGAGACCTGGCAGCTGCAGGTTACCGATCGGTTCGAAACCATGCCGTCGATACAGCGGCAGATTGCGCGCTTCGCCGGTTTCCAGGGCCACGCCGGGGCTGCCGTCCCGGCGCAACCAGGCCAGGCTGGCGGCGAGCAGGACGCTGCCGATGCCTTGCCCCCGAGCGCCGTTGGCCACGGCAATAAACTCGATGCGCGCCAGATCCGGCCGCGGCAGCCGTTGTTCGAAGGCCTCCAGCAGCTGATCCAGGCGTGCCAGGCAGTCGGCGCCGCAGTGCTGTTCGATCGCTCGGCCCAGACTATCCAGGCTGGGCGTGTCAGGGCTGTGGCCGCCGGGGCTGAAATAGCTGACACCGAGCAGTGCCTCTCCCTGCCAGGCACCCAGGATCGGT
>JBFHPI010000024.1:0-14792 GCA_041592855.1 Pseudomonas sp. | reverse complement strand
TGGACCAGCTTGTCTTCCAGCATCTGGGTTTCGGTGAGGTCCTCGACCAGCAGCACCAGGCCGCTGTTGCCCGGCGCCAGCGGCTCGTCGATGGCCGCCTTGTGCAGGTTGAGCCAGCGCACCTGGCCGTCGAGTTCCAGGCGCTGCTTGTGCAGGTGCTTGTCCGGCTGCTCGATGAAGCTGCCCAGCAGGCTGCGCCAGGGCTCGCCCAGGGTGCTCAGGCGCGAGCCGACCACGCGCTGCGCCGGGGTGTCGGTGAGGGTCTCCATGGCCCGGTTCCACATCAGGATCTCCTGATCCTTGGCCAGCGAGCAGACGCCCATGGGCAGCTCCTGCAGGGTCTGGCGGTGGTAGCGGCGCAGGGTATCGAGTTCGGCGGCCAGGCCGGTGAGGCGCGAGTGATAGTCCTCCAGGCGGCTCTCGATAAAGTGGATGTCCTCGGTGACGTAGGTTTCGCTGCCGGCCTTGTAGGGCAGGAAGGTCTCGACGATGTCCTGGGCCACGCTGGGGCCCATCAGTCCGGACAGGTTGGCTTCGATGCGGTCGCGCAGGCGGCGCAGGGCATAGGGGCGGCTCTCGTCGAAGGGCAGGTGCAGGTCGCGCAGGGCCTGTTCCACTTCGTGCTGGGCGGTCTTGGCGCCCAGGGGTTTGGCCAGCTGAGTGGCAAAATCCTGCGGCGAGGTGGCCAGCAGTTCTCGTCGCTGCGGGCGGCGCACGTTGTCCACGGCGCAGGCCTCGGCGGCGCTCTTTTCCTCGGCGCTGGCCTCGCTGAACAGCGACACCAGGGTAAAGACCAGCACGTTGGCTGCCAGGGAGGCGATAGCCGCCAGGTGCCAGCTGCTGTCATCCAGCACATAGACCAGATTGAACCAGGGCAGGTAGTAGCCCTGCAGGTTGCCGATCATCGGCAGCAGCATGCCCACCACCCACACGCCGATACCGGCCAGTAACCCAGCCAGATAACCCTTGCGGTTGGCGGCGGGCCAGTACAGCACCGAGAGCACGCCAGGGAGAAACTGCAGGGTGGCGACGAAGGCGACGATGCCCAGGTTGGCCAGGTCCTGCTCGGCGCCGAGCAAAATATAGAAACCGTAGCCGGCCATGATGATCAGAAAGATCAGGGCGCGCCGCGTCCATTTCAGCCAGCGATAGATATTGCCTTCGGCCGGTGGCTGGTAAAGCGGCAGCACCACATGGTTGAGCACCATGCCGGACAAGGCCAGGGTGGAAACGATGATCAGCCCACTGGAGGCGGACAGGCCGCCGATATAGGCGATCAGGGCCAGGGCCTCACTGTTGACCGCGATGCCCACGCCCAGGGTGAAGTATTCCGGGTTGGTGGTGGCACCGAGCTTGAGCCCGGCCCAGAGAATCAGCGGTACCGCCAGGCTCATCAGCAGCAGAAACAGCGGCAGCCCCCAGCTGGCGCTGACCATGGCCCGTGGGTTGAGGTTCTCGGTGAAGGTCATGTGGTACATGTGCGGCATGACGATGGCCGAGGCGAAGAACACCAGCAGCAGGGTGCGCCAGGGGCCCTCCTGCAAGGGCGTATGCAGGCTGGTCAGGGAGGCCTGGTTCTGTACCAGCCACTGCTGCAGATCCTGTGGGCCGTCGAATACGCCATACAAGGCGTACAGACCGATCACGCCGATGGCCACCAGCTTGACCAGCGACTCGAAGGCGATGGCGAACACCAGGCCTTCATGCTTCTCGCGGGTGGCGATATGGCGGGCGCCGAACAGGATGGTAAAGAGGATGATCAGCCCACAGTAGGCCAGGGCCACCCGCTCCTGAATCGGCTCGCGGGTGAGGATGCCAATGGAGTCGGCCACTGCCTGAATCTGCAGGGCCAGCAGCGGCAGCACCCCCACCAGCATGAATACCGTGGTCAGGGCGCCGGCCCAGGTGCTGCGAAAGCGGAAGGCAAACAGGTCGGCCAGCGATGACAGCTGGTAGGTGCGGGTAATCCGCAGGATCGGGTAGAGCAGCACGGGCGCCAGCAAAAAGGCCCCGGACACCCCCAGGTAGCTGGCCAGAAAGCCGTAGCCGTACTGATAGGCCAGGCCCACGGTGCCATAGAAGGCCCAGGCGCTGGCATACACACCCAGGGAGAGGATATAGGTCAGCGGATGGCGGATGATCCAGCGCGGGATCAGGCCCTTCTCGCTGACCCAGGCCACGCCGAACAGCAACAACAGGTAGGCGGCGCTGATCAGGATCAGCTGGCTCAGGCTAAAGCTCGTCAGCATCGCGTTGGCTCTGCAGCGGATAGGAGGAGGGGGCGGTCACGCAGATCATGCCGCAGCGGATCAGAGCTCATCGGCATCACGCTGGCTCTGCAGAATAAAGGTGACGACGATCAGAATCAGCCACAGCAGGTAGGGCCGGTACCACGCGCCATTGGGATCGATCCACCAGTCCATGATGGCCGGGGAGAACAGGTAGATCCCCACCACCAGGATCAGCACCAATCGATAGATATACATGCCGTATCTCTTCGCCTAATTGCCGGCGATGGTAACGGATGCACGACGCTCTGGGCTATGGATCGGGCGGTGCCGTACCCGGGGTTGGTTTTTTTATTAATTGGTACTATCGTTCCACTTTATAAGAATAATGCTGGAGACTGTCATGCGCCTTGCCCCGCTTTCCCTGCTTGCCCTGTCCATGCTGCTGGCCGGTTGCGGCGAAGAACCGACCCCGGTGGCCGATCTGGATTTCCAGAAAGACCTGCAGACCCAACTGATCAAGGCCAAGCCAGGCAGCGTGATCGAGATTCCCGCCGGCACCTACCAGCTTGACCGCAGCCTGAGTTTGAAAGTGAGCGGCGTGACCATCAAGGGGGCGGGCATGGACAAGACCATTCTCAACTTCAAGGGGCAGAAGTCCGGCGCCGAAGGCCTGCTGGTGGATGCCTCGGACTTCACCATTGAAGATCTCGCCCTGGAGGACAGCAAAGGTGATGCGCTCAAGGTGGTGGGCGGCAAGAACATCATCATCCGCCGTGTGCGTACCGAGTGGACCAACGGTCCGGCCACCGAGAACGGGGCCTATGGCATCTACCCGGTGCAGACCGAGAACACCCTGATCGACGGCGTGGTGGCCATTGGCGCCTCGGACGCCGGCATCTATGTTGGCCAGTCGCGCAATGTGGTGGTGCGCAACAGCCGTGCCGAGCGCAACGTCGCCGGCATCGAGATTGAAAACACCGTGGATGCCGATGTTTACGACAACGTCGCCACCGGTAACACCGGTGGCGTGCTGGTGTTCAATATGCCCAACCTGCCCCAGGCCGGGCGGGTGACGCGGGTGTTCCGCAACCGGATCGAAGGCAACAACCACAAGAACTTTGGTCACAAGGGCACACCCGTGGCCAGCATTCCGGCCGGTTCCGGGGTGGTGATCAACTCCAACGACGATGTCGAGGTGTTCGACAACGACATTGGTAACCACAAGACCGCCAACGTCATCATCAGCAGCTACTTCAGCACCGGCTACAGCGATCTCTCCACCACCGAGAGTTTCGACCCCTATCCGGAAGGCATCCATATCCACGGTAATCGTTTCGGCCCAGGTGGCGACAGCCCGGATCATCTGGAGCTGAAGGCGTTGAAGGTCAGCCAGTTCGGCTTGAACGGTCGCCTGCCGGACGTGCTGTGGGACGGTTACGTCAACCTCGACATCCTGGTGGATGGCAAGCTGCCGGCTGATCGGGCGATCTGCATCAATAACGGCGAGGCCTCAATGATCAATGTCGATGCCCCCAACAATTTCAAGAACATCAGCACCGATATGGCCCATTACCGCTGCAGCCTGCCGCCGCTACCGGCCGTCAAACTGGCTGCGGCTGATGCCGACCAGGGGGCCTGATGCGTCGCTTGTTGCTGGGAGCGCTGTTGCTCCTTGCCGGCTGCGGGCAGCAGCCGGCCCCGTTGTATCTGCCTGAAGGCGATAATTACCCGGAAAAGCTCAGCGAGTGGGGCATGTTGCAACGCGCCAATGGTTTTATTGCGCAGATCCCCGAGGCGCTGCCCTACGACCTCAATACCCCGTTGTTTACCGACTATGCGCACAAGCTGCGCAGTGTGTGGATGCAGGCGGGTACGGCGGCGCGTTATGACGAGGCGCACTTCGATTACCCGCTGGGCACGGTGCTGAGCAAGACCTTCTACTACCCCAAGGATGCTCAGGGTCGCCTGCTGCTCAATGAACAGGATGAGCGGGATCCGCAACGGGGGCTGGAGTTGGCGCGGGTGCAGCTGATCGAGACGCGTATCCTGCTCAAGCAGCGGGACGGCTGGGTGGCGTTGCCCTATGTGTGGGATGAGCAGCAACAGGAGGCCTATCTGCAATGGGCCGGCGACAGCCGCGAGCTAAGCCTGCTGGACAGTGAGGGCAAGACTCAGTCGGTGGCCTATCAGGTGCCGGATGCCAACCAGTGTGCTGGCTGCCATGAGGAAACGGCCGGTCAGGGCAACAACCCGCTGGGGCCCAAGGCGCGGCACCTGAACAAGGATTTTGCCTACGCCGATGGCACGCATAACCAGTTGCAGCACTGGCAGCAGCAAGGCCGTCTGCAGGGCGTGCCGAGCGAGTTGCAGGACGTGCCGCAGAACGCCCTGTGGCCGACGCCGCGTCCTGGCGAAAGCCTGGAACAGCAGGCCCGCAGTTACCTGGATGCCAACTGCAGCCACTGCCACAACCCCAGGGGACCGGGGCGTACTTCGGGCCTGTATCTTGAGCCGCATACGCCGCTGGGCATTCCCTATGGCCTCTGCAAGCAACCGGTGGCCGCCGGCAAGGGCTCGGGTGATCGGTTGGTGGATATCCATCCCGGTCAGCCGGATCAATCGGTGCTGATGTACCGCGTGGAAAGTATCGATCCGAGTGTGATGATGCCGGAGCTGGGGCGTTCCACCGTGCATGCCGAGGGTGTCGAGGTGCTGCAGCGTTGGATCTCTAGCCTGGACGGGGATTGCTGAGCGTCCCCGACCTCTTTGAGTGCAGCCCCTTGGGTATGGGGCAGGGGCGGCCCTATTCTGGTGCGGGCTTGTCCGTGGGCTGGGCCGCAAGCCCCCGCCCGCGGGGTTCTGGTCGCTGGCATAAGTCTTGCGCTGCTGGGTGTATCGCCCAGGCTCGCAGGAGGCCGCCGTGTCGATCCATATCGCCTTGCACCATGTCAGCCACTACCGCTACGACCGCGCCGTCAACCTGGGCCCGCAGGTGGTGCGTCTGCGCCCGGCACCGCACAGCCGCACGCGGGTGCTGTCCTACGCGCTGAAGGTCGAGCCGGGCGAGCACTTTATCAACTGGCAGCAGGACCCCCAGGGCAATTACCTGGCGCGGCTGGTGTTCCCTTCGATGACCCGTGAGCTGAAAATCGAGGTGGATCTGGTCGCCGAGATGGCGGTGTTCAACCCCTTCGACTTCTTCCTCGAGCCCTATGCCGAGAAAATTCCCTTTGCCTACACCGAAGGCGAGCAGCTGGAGCTGGCGCCCTACCTGGTGAAACTGCCGGCCGGCAAGCTGTTCGCCGACTACCTGGCCAGCATCGAGTTGACGCCGACCCCGAGTGTGGACTTTCTGGTGGCGCTCAATCAGCGTCTGGCCACCGATATCAGCTACCTGATCCGTCTGGAGCCGGGCGTGCAGACCCCGGAAGAAAGCCTGGAGAAAGGCTCCGGGTCCTGCCGCGATTCGGCCTGGCTGCTGGTGCAGCTATTCCGTCACCTGGGCCTGGCAGCGCGTTTTGTTTCCGGCTATCTGATTCAGCTGAAAGCCGATGTGAAAGCCCTCGACGGCCCCTCCGGCGCTGAGCAGGATTTCACCGATCTGCATGCCTGGTGCGAGGTCTACCTGCCCGGCGCCGGCTGGATTGGCCTGGACCCGACCTGCGGACTGTTCGCCGGCGAGGGTCATATCCCCCTGGCCTGCAGCCCCGAGCCGTCTTCGGCGGCGCCGATCAGTGGCGGCGTGGATGAGTGCGAATGCGAGTTCAGTCACCAGATGTGGGTCGAGCGCATCTGGGAAGCGCCACGGGTGAGCAAGCCCTACAGCGATGAGCAGTGGCAGGCGATTCTCGCGCTTGGGCAGAAGATCGACGAGGACCTGCAGGCGCAGGACGTACGCCTGACCATGGGCGGCGAACCGACCTTTGTCGCCCTGGATTATCCCGACGATGCGGAATGGAACACCGCTGCCCTGGGGCCGAACAAGCGCCGCCTGGCCGCCGAGCTGTTCCAGCGCCTGCGCGAGCATTATGCGCCGAGCGCGCTGGTGCACTTCGGCCAGGGCAAGTGGTACCCCGGCGAGCAGCTGCCGCGCTGGTCGCTGAATGCCTACTGGCGCCGTGACGGCGAGCCGATCTGGCACAACCCGGCGCTGTATGCCGATGAGCAACAGGACTACGGCGTCGATGCGGCCAAGGCCGCCGATTTTCTCACCCTGCTCGCCGAGCGCCTGGGCGTGGATAGCCAGTACTGTGTGCCGGCCTATGAAGATCGCTTCTACTACCTGTGGCGCGAGCGCAAGCTGCCGAGCAATGTCACGGCCGAAGACTCGCGCCTGGCCGATCCGCTGGAGCGCGAGCGCCTGCGCAAGGTGTTCGAGCAGGGCCTGGATAAAGTCGTCGGGCATCTCCTGCCCCTGGCCCGGCATGCCAAGCAGCTGGGCTGGCAGAGTGGCAGCTGGTTTCTGCGCGATGGGCACTGCCGGCTGATCCCCGGTGACTCGCCCATGGGCTATCGCCTGCCGCTGGACTCCCAGCCCTGGGTCAGCGAGGCCGATTACCCCTATATCACCCCGGAAGACCCGACGCAGAGCTTTGCGCCACTGCCGGCAGCGGCGCAGATCACCCCACAGCTGCGCGGCGTCTGGCCGGGCAATCACAACGGTGCCAGCAAGCGCCCACTGCTTGGCCAGTCGGCGGCCGGGGTGGTGCGCACTGCGCTATGCGCCGAACCGCGGGACGGCAAGCTGTACCTGTTTATGCCGCCGCTGGTGCGCCTGGAAGATTACCTGGAGCTGGTCGCCGCCATCGAGGCCACGGCCGCCGAGCTGAATTGTCCGGTGCTGCTGGAAGGCTACGAGCCGCCGCTGGACCCGCGCCTGCAGTTCTTTCGCGTCACCCCGGACCCCGGCGTGATCGAGGTGAATATCCACCCGGCCGCCAGCTGGGATGAGCTGGTCGAGCGCACCGAATTTCTCTATGAACAGGCCCGGCAATGCCGCCTCTCCAGCGAGAAATTTATGCTCGACGGTCGCCATACCGGCACCGGAGGCGGCAACCACTTTGTCCTGGGGGGCGCGACACCGGCCGACTCGCCCTTTTTGCGCCGCCCGGACCTGCTGCGCAGCCTGATCAGCTACTGGCATAACCACCCGTCGCTGTCCTACCTGTTCAGCGGCCTGTTTATCGGCCCCACGTCCCAGGCACCGCGTGTCGATGAGGCGCGTAATGATGCGCTGTACGAGCTGGAAATTGCCTTCGCGCAGATGCCCGAGGCCGGCCGCGACTGCCCGCCCTGGTTGGTCGATCGCCTGCTGCGCAACCTGCTGGTGGACGTGGCCGGTAATACCCATCGCGCCGAATTCTGCATCGACAAGCTCTATTCGCCGGACTCGGCCTCCGGGCGCCTCGGCCTGCTGGAGCTGCGCGCCTTCGAGATGCCGCCCCACGGACAGATGAGCCTGGCCCAGCAGCTGTTGATTCGTGCGCTGATCGCGCGCTTCTGGCGCGAGCCCTACCAACCGGCGCGCCTGGTGCGCTGGGGCACCGAGCTGCATGACCGCTATCTGCTGCCGCACTTTATCGAGCAGGATTTTGCCGACGTGTTGCAGGAACTGGACGGCTGCGGCTACCGCCTGCACGGCGAGTGGTTTGCCCCGCACTTCGAGTTTCGCTTTCCCAAATCGGGCGATTTCGCCGTCAAGGGCATCGAGCTGGAGCTGCGCCAGGCCCTGGAACCCTGGCATGTGCTGGGTGAGGAGGGCGGTGGCGGCGGTACGGTGCGCTATGTCGATTCCTCCCTGGAACGCCTGCAGGTCAAGGTGACGGGGCTGCCACCGGATCGCTACCTGCTGACCTGCAACGGCGTGCCGGTGCCGCTAAGGTCCACCGGCAAGGTCGGCGAGTTTGTCGGCGGCGTGCGTTTTCGTGCCTGGCAGCCGGCCAACTGTTTGCACCCGACCATCGAAGTGCATGCGCCGCTGGTATTCGACCTGGTGGACAGCTGGATGAACCGCTCCCTGGGCGGTTGCCAGTATCATGTCGCCCATCCCGGCGGACGTAACTACGACAGCCTGCCGGTAAACGCCTATGAGGCCGAGAGCCGGCGCCTGGCGCGCTTCTTCCGCCTGGGCCACAGCCCAGGCAAGCGCCCGACACTGGCGCCTATCAACAATAATGAAATGCCCATGACCCTGGATCTGCGCCTCGCTTAACCCCTTCTCCCATAAATGGGCGAGGGGAGCGCAGCCATTGATCGTTTTATCGAGCCTGCCATGCCTGATCTGCTTGCCGACTACCCGCTGAACGCCGGGGCCTATCACGAGCTGCTCGACGCCGATGGCCAGGTGCGTCCGCACTGGCAGCAACTGTTCGACCGCTTGCAGCGCAGCAGCCCGGCGCAGCTGGCTCAGCGCCAGGCCCTGCTGGCGCGGCAGATTCAGGAAAACGGCGTGACCTACAACGTCTACGCCGCCCCCGATGGCGCCGACCGGCCCTGGGAGCTGGACCTGCTGCCCAATCTGATTCCGGCCGAAGAATGGCAGCAGATCGCCGCCGGCGTGGCGCAGCGTGCGGGTTTGCTGAATGCCGTGCTGGCCGACCTCTATGGCCCGCAACAGCTGCTGGCCGATGGCCTGCTGCCGGCCGAGCTGGTGTTCGGCCATAACAACTACCTGTGGCCCTGTCAGGGCGTGCAGCCGCCGGGCGGCACTTATCTGCACCTGTATGCGGTGGACCTGGCCCGTGCCCCGGATGGCCGCTGGTGGGTGACAGCAGACCGCACCCAGGCGCCGTCCGGCGCCGGTTACGCCCTGGAAAACCGGCAGATTGTCTCCCGCGCCTTTCCCGAGTTGTACCGTGACCTGCGCGTACAGTACCTGGCGGGCTTCTTCCGCACCCTGCAGGACACCCTGGCGCGTCAGGCCCCGGCCGCAGGAGAAACACCGCTGGTGGTGCTACTCACCCCGGGGCGTTTTAACGAGAGCTATTTCGAGCACCTGTACCTGGCGCGTCAGCTTGGTTATCCGCTGGTGGAAGGCAGCGACCTGACCGTGCGTGATGCCAGGGTCTACCTCAAGACCCTGGCCGGCCTGCGCCGCGTGCATGCCGTGCTGCGCCGTCTGGACGATGACTTCTGCGACCCGCTGGAACTGCGCACCGACTCGGCCCTGGGCGTGCCCGGCCTGCTCGAAGCGGTGCGCCAGGGCCATGTGCTGGTGGCCAATGCCCTGGGCAGCGGCGTGCTGGAATCACCCGGCTTGCCCGGCTTTCTGCCGGCCATTGCGGAAAAACTACTGGGTGAGGAACTCGTGTTACCGAGCATCGCCAGCTGGTGGTGCGGTGAGCCGCCGGTGCTGGACGAGGCTCTGGACAAGCTCGACGAACTGCTGGTGCGCGCCAGTTTTCCCTCGCAGAGCTTTGCCCCGGTGTTTGGCCGCGACCTGGATGAAACGCAGCGCGCCGAGCTGGCCGAACGCCTCAGGGCGCGACCCTATGCCTATGTCGCCCAGGCCCTGGCGCAACTGTCGCAGGCACCGGTGTGGCAGCCTGAAAACGCTCAGCTGGCACCGCGGGCCATTGGCATGCGGGTGTTTGCCGTGGCCTGTGCCGAGGGTGGCTACCGGGTGATGCCCGGCGGTCTGACCCGGGTGGCCGCCGACGCCGACGCCGAGGTGGTGTCGATGCAACGCGGCGGGGCGAGCAAGGACACCTGGGTACTCGGCGAACGCCATGGCGGCGGTGAGCCCTGGCAGTGGCTGCGCCCGCTGGGGGTGGCCGACCTGGTGCGCAGCGACCCCTATCTGCCCTCCAGGGTGGTGGAGAACCTCTACTGGTTTGGTCGCTACAGCGAGCGCTGTGAAGATGGCGCGCGGCTGCTGCGCATCATGCTGGCGCGCTATGTGGATGACGATGATGATCCGCAAGCCCTGCAAACGGCCCTGAGCCTGGCCGAGAGCCTGGGCTTGCTGCCGGACGCCGACAGCGGTGAGTTGCACGCGCGTCTGCTAGCCGCCTTGCTCGGTGAAGACTGGCCCGACAGCCTGCGGGCCAATCTGCAGCGCCTGCAGTGGGTCGCCGGCAGCGTGCGTGGCAAGCTGTCCCAGGCCAACTGGCAGGCCTTGCTCGAACTGCAGCGTGAGGCCCAGGGGCTGAGCGGCGAGCAAGCCGACTTTGGCGAACTGCTGGATTTTCTCGACCGTGCCCTGCTGTCCCTCGCCGCGCTGTCGGGCTTTGCCCTGGATGACATGACCCGTGATGACGGCTGGCGCTTTCTGATGCTCGGTCGCTGTATCGAGCGCCTGCAGTTTCTCTGCGACAGCCTGGCGAACTTTCTGCGCAGCGGCGCGACGCAGGATCAGTCGGCGCTGGAGTGGCTGCTGGAGCTGGGCAACAGCAGCATCACCTACCGCACCCGCTATCTGGCTGCGGCGCAGCTGATACCGGTGCTCGATCTGTTGCTGCTGGATGAGCAGAACCCCCATGCCGTGCTGTTCCAGCTGCGCACCCTGCTGCGTTCGCTGGACCGTCTGGGTGAGCGATTTGAACTACCGAGCGAACGCCGTCTGCAACATCTGCAGGGCCAGCTGGCGCGCTTTGGCCTGGCCAGCCTGGAAAATCCGCTGTTTGGCGCATCCAGTGTGCAGGATGTGCTGGATGGCCTGGCCGAGTTGCTGACGAGTATCAGCCAGGCCAGCGCCGATATTTCCGACCGTCTGGGCCTGCGCTTCTTTGCCCATGTCGACGCCAGTCAACGGACCCAGTCGTCATGAACAGTGCCAGTTACCAGATTCTCCACGACACCCATTACCGCTATGCCAGCCCGGTGTCCCTGGCTCAACAGCTGGCCCACCTGTGGCCGCGGGCCTGCCCCTGGCAGCGCAACCACGAACAACAGCTGCTGATCAGCCCGCAACCCTGCCAGCGTCAGGATGGCCTGGATGTGTTCGGCAACCCGCTGACCCGCCTGGTGTTCGAACGCCCCCATAGCGAGCTCAAGGTCAGCGCCCGCCTGCGAGTGGAGGTGTTGGCGCGGCCAGCGCTGGATCTGCAGGCCTCACCGCCCTGGGAGGCGGCCTGCACAGCGCTGCGTTATAGCGGCCAGGCGCAGACACCCGAACTGCTGCAGGCGGCGCGATTTCGCTTCGAGTCGCCCTATGTGCACCTCAAGCAGGTATTTGCGGACTATGCGGCGGATTGCTTTGGCCCCGGCCGGCCCTTGCTGGCGGCGGTGGATGGGCTGATGCAGAAGATTTATCGGGAATTCAGCTTCGATGCCGCTGCCACCCAGGTGGCCACACCGCTGTTGCAGGTGCTGGAGGAACGCCGCGGTGTGTGCCAGGACTTCGCTCACCTGATGCTCGCCTGCCTGCGCTCCATGGGCCTGTCGGCGCGTTATATCAGCGGTTATCTGCTGACCCAGCCACCGCCCGGCCAACCCCGGCTGATCGGTGCCGATGCCTCACACGCCTGGATCTCGGTGTTCTGCCCGCAGCAGGGCTGGGTGGATTTCGACCCCACCAACAATATTCGCCCGGCGCTGGAACATATCACCCTGGCCTGGGGCCGCGATTTTGCCGATGTCTCGCCGCTGCGCGGAGTGATTCTCGGCGGCGGCAGCCATGACCCCGAAGTGCAGGTGACAGTGCTGCCGCTGGTGGGTTAACCGATTGTTGCCCATGGCGCGATTCGCGGTGCTGTACCCCTAGGGTGCGCCGTGCGCACCAGAGCTGGTTGTGGATTCTTGCTGCGCGCGGCGCACCCTACTGGGTTATCCCTTGATAGCTGTCCAGGCGCGGCTGGTCAGGCTGACCAGCAACAGGGCGACGGCACCGGCGATAATGCCGGCGATGGCATTGAGCAGGGTCGGCAACAGGGCGGCGAGCAGGCCGCTGCTGGTGGCCAACTGCGCGGTGAGCTGTTCGATGCCGTGGTGCAGTGCCGGTACGCCGTGGGTCAGGATGCCGCCGCCGACCATAAACATCGCCGCGGTGCCGAGAATCGACAGGCCCTTCATCATGTACGGAGCCGCCAGCAGAATGCCGCGTCCAAGGGCGCGTTGCAGGCGGCTGCCCAGGCTTTCTCCGCTGCGCTGGTTGAGGTACAGGCCGGCGTCATCCAGCTTGACGATACCCGCCACCAGGCCATAGACCCCCACCGTCATCAGCAGGGCGATACCCGAGAGCACCGCGACCTGCTTGCCGAAACTGGCCAGGGCCACGGTGCCGAGGGTAATCGCGATGATTTCCGCGGAGAGGATAAAGTCGGTGCGGATAGCGCCTTTGATCTTGTCCTTCTCGAAGGCCAGCAGATCCACTTGCGGGTCGGCCACCGCCTGCAGCAGTTCCTTATGCTGGGCCTGATCCTCCGCCTGGCTGTGCAGAAACTTGTGCGCCAGCTTTTCGAAGCCCTCGTAACAGAGAAAGACGCCGCCAAACATCAGCAGCGGCGTTACCGCCCAGGGCGCGAAGGCGCTGATCAGCAAGGCGGCCGGCACCAGAATCAGCTTGTTTTTCAGCGAGCCCTTGGCCACCGCCCAGACCACCGGCAGCTCACGTTCGGCGCGTACGCCACTGACCTGCTGGGCATTGAGTGCCAGGTCGTCACCCAGCACACCAGCGGTTTTCTTCGCCGCCACTTTGGTCATCACGGCCACATCGTCGAGAACGGTGGCGATATCGTCGAGCAGGGTTAACAGGCTGGCGCCGGCCATGGGGTGTCCTTGTTCCAGGTGGCAGAGGGCCCAAGCCGGCGAGGGTGACTTGGGCTGACTGGCGCTTTATACGTGAGGCTGCAGGGAACAACCAGTGCCTGGTGCACCCTTTCGCGGCCTCTATCACTCAGTCGCTGCTGCCGCTGGAGGCGCCGGCATAGGCGGCCAGCAGGCGCTGCATCAGTTCGCGGTAGGCCATGGAGGTGCTCCGGGTGATTGACCTGTTCAAGGCTAGGCCAGTGTGCGGCGGCAGGCTGGTTGAATCTCTTGATCGGCCCGATAGCCAGGGGCGGCAGCAGTTTGTGCGGGCAATGGTGCATTTGTGCACAAAGACTGTGGAACGAGCTGTGGATAAGGTGGGTGTAGGCTGCTACAGGCCTAGTTAAGTGCTTGTTCGATGCTGCTGTCTATTTTTTGATCAGTGAATTTTCTGGCGTTAAAACAGGCGCTTAGGCCGTTATCCAAGCGCCGGTATGGGCGTTGGTGAGTTGTCCACGGATACTGTGGGTAGAGCTGTGCATAACTTCCCCATATCTCGCTCGGAACCCCGTATTGCCTGCTCTACAGCGGCTTGTACGAATAGTGAGCAGTCTTCGTCTGGTCGCTCAAGGCACTCTGTGACCAGTTTTAAGTCAAGCATTAATTCAGTTATTTCAGTGGCTTATCCAGCTTATCGAGAGGCTACGGAAAACTTATCCCGGATTGCTGTGGAGTGCTCTGTGGATAAGCTGCGGGTGGCTGGGCGCAGGCCAGTGTCGGCCTGGCCTCTGGAGGACTGGTTGTTTTCTGCTCAGCACGCCTGCCAGGGTCGTCCCACTCGAGGACCATTGCCTGGCTGGCCCGCCTCTTAGCCCAGCAGCAGGCAGGCGCCGGCGACTGCGGTGCCGGCACCGATCATGCGCACCAGGGGGGCGACGACTGCAGGCAGTTGGCGAACCAGAACGTAGCCGAGGCCATGCAGCATAGCCGTGGCAAGCAGAAAACCGGCGGCATAGCCATAGGGGCTGGTCAGCGCCGGCAGTTCCAGACCGTGGGCCACGCCGTGGCTGAGGGCGAACAGGCCGGTCAGGCTCAGGGCCAGGGCCGTGGGCAGACGTACGGCCACGGCGATCAGCAGGCCGAAGGCCAATACCGAGGCGGCGATGCCGGTTTCCAGCAGGGGCAGCTGCAAGCCGGCAAAGCCCAGCAGGCCGCCGAGCAGCATGCTGGCCATGAAGGTCAACGGCAGTGCCCAGCGCAGCATACCGGTTTGCTGGGCAGCCCATAGCCCAACGGCGAGCATGGCCAGCAGGTGATCGAGGCCGAATAGCGGGTGGGCCATACCGGCCATTAGCCCGGCATGGTCGTGGCCGGCGTGGGCAAAGGCCATGGCAGGGCTGAGAAACAGGGCCATGGCGAACAGGGTTTTACGCAGCTTCATAAGGTGTCTCCTTGACTGGGCAGGGTGCGTATTCAGGCAGCCGTCAGCATGCCGTGGCGTTCGATAAAGGCGATGATCTGCTCGAGTCCCTGGCCGACCTTCTGGTTGCTGAAGACAAAGGGCTTGTCGCCGCGCATCTTCAGGGTGTCGCGCTCCATCACTTCCAGGGAGGCGCCGACCAGCGGGGCCAGATCGACCTTGTTGATCACCAGCAAGTCGGACTTGCAGATGCCCGGGCCGCCCTTGCGTGGCAGCTTGTCGCCGGCCGAGACGTCGATCACGTAGAGGGTCAGGTCCGACAGCTCCGGGCTGAAGGTGGCCGAGAGGTTGTCGCCACCGGATTCGACGATGATCAGATCCAGCCCCGGAAAGCGCCGGTTGAGCTGATCCACCGCTTCCAGGTTGATCGAGGCGTCCTCGCGGATGGCCGTGTG
>JBFHPI010000023.1:0-14837 GCA_041592855.1 Pseudomonas sp. | reverse complement strand
TGAGCCTGGACAAAGCCATCGAGCTAGGGCTCAAACCGAAAGCCTTTTTCCGTGGTTTTACCGTGGCAGGCTGTGAGCCAGACGAGATGGGCATCGGCCCGGTGTTCTCGGTGCCCAAGCTGCTCAAGGCCAAGGGCCTGTCGATTGCCGATATCGACCTGTGGGAGCTCAATGAAGCCTTCGCCTCCCAGTGCCTGTATGCCCGTGATCGTCTGCAAATCGACAATGCCAGGTACAACGTCAATGGGGGTTCGATCTCCATCGGCCACCCCTTTGGCATGACCGGTTCGCGCCAGGTCGGGCATCTGGTGCGTGAACTGCAGCGGCGTAATCTGCGTTACGGCATTGTGACCATGTGCGTGGGTGGGGGCATGGGGGCAACGGGGCTGTTTGAGGCGGTGCGCTAAGCGCGCGCTCTTCTTGCCCAGTGCTGGTAAAGCAGGAGAGTCAATCCCGCTGGATTGGCTCTCCTGCTGTTTAAGACACCAGCAATATGGCTACAAATGCCGATCAAGCGCGCTGGAGCGGACATAAAGCGCACCTGCAACCTGCATGCGCTGGATATAGCGATCAATGCCTTTGATGGCATCCACCCGGGTGAAGTAGGGACCTTCCAAGGTGCCCTCGCGGGTTGAGAAGAAGTATTGGCCGTTCACCGCACTGACCCGCTCGCTGCGGTAATGAGTGCCAGGACTGCTGTCCACATGACGCTGACCGAACATGGTCGAACCTCCCATACTGAGCCGTATTAATGCAGCTTATCGGCTCTCTGGCGCAGCATTGGAGTTGGCGACCAGTGGTCGTTTTTTAGCCGTTTACCTCGCCTGAAAGCGGATTTTTACTGTTTTTGGCGCCAGTTTTCTAACGTGCTGCAGCGGTTGACCGGTACAGTTTTGCCTGATCACTTTGTCTGGCTGTGGCTGTGCCGCTCTGTACCGGCCTTCTAGAATGCTGTTTTAGACCTGCCGCTTTCTGAAAAGCTGTAGGTGCGACCCATTCGAGGCGGCTATGCATATTTCATCCGGACGTTGGCTTTATGGCATGTCGTTGGCGCTGGTCACCGCCGTGCTATGGGGCATTTTGCCGATCAAGCTGAAAGAGGTGTTGCAGGTCATGGACCCGGTTACCGTGACCTGGTATCGCCTGTTGGTTGCCGGCTCGATGCTCTTGGCGTACCTGGCGGCCAGTCGTCGACTGCCACGCTTTCGCCCTCTGGGGCGCAAGGGCGGCCGCTTGCTGCTGCTGGCCATTGCCGGTCTGACCGCCAATTATGTGCTGTATCTGGTGGGGTTGAATCTGCTCAGCCCGGGCACCACGCAGCTGGTGATCCAGATGGCACCGATCCTGCTGCTGGTCAGCAGTATCTTCATCTTCCGCGAGCGTTTCAGCCTGGGCCAGGGGGTAGGGCTGGTGGTGCTGCTGTTGGGCTTTGCCCTGTTCTTCAACCAGCGCCTGCAGGAACTGCTGACCTCGCTGAGCGACTACACCGCCGGGGTGTTGATCGTGCTGCTGGCGGCGCTGGTGTGGGCCTTCTATGGCCTGGCGCAGAAGCAGCTGCTGACGGTCTGAAATTCGCTGCAGGTGATGATGGTGATTTACCTCGCCTGCGCCCTGTTGCTGACGCCTTGGGCTCATCCACTGCAGGTATTGCAGCTCAATGCGTTGCAGGGCTGGCTGCTGTTGGCCTGTTGCCTGAATACCCTGGTGGCCTATGGCGCCTTTGCCGAGGCCCTGGCCCATTGGGAGGCCTCGCGGGTCAGTGCGACCCTGGCGGTGACTCCCTTGGTGACTTTTTCCGCGGTGGCCCTGGCGGCCAGTTGGTGGCCTGAACATGTGCGCCCTGAGCAGATCAACTGGATAGGCTATGCCGGTGCCTTGCTGGTGGTTCTGGGATCGGCGCTGACGGCCCTGGGGCCGTCACTCTTGGCGGGTTGGCGAGCACGCAGGGCGCGCCTGGCCCTGCCGGGTTAATCCGGCAGGGGCATTGGCCGGTCAGACGCTGAGCCCCAGCTGTTCCGCGCGGCGCAGCCAGCTCTGCCGTTGCTGTTCCGAGGAGGGGCGCACCGGGGCGAACTCCGCCAGGCGGCGTGTCTTGATGCCGCTGAAACCCAGGATGGTGCGAATCATCTGGCGATGCCCCGGGGCCCCGTAGATCCAGCGGAAATACCAGGGTGGCGTATCCATGGTCACCAGCAAGTCTGCCGTCCGGCCACTGAGCAGCTTGTCCCACAGCTGCGAGCGGTTGCGGTACTTGAAGGCGAAACCCGGCAGAAAGGTGCGGTCGAAAAATCCCTTGAGCAGCGCCGGGATGCCACCCCACCAGACCGGATAAACGAACACCAGGTGCTCGGCCCAGTGGATCTGCCGCTGCGCTTCCAGCAGGTCGGGTTCCAGCTGCTGGCCCTGTTCGTAGCCGTCGCGCAGCACCGGTTCGAAGTCCATTTCCCCCAGTTTCAATTGCCGAACCACATGGCCCTTGCTGCGGGCGCCCTGGACATAGGCCTCGCTCAGGGCATGGCACAGACTGTTGCTTTTCGGGGTGCCGAGAATCAGCAAAATCCGTTTGCCGTCGCCTTCCAGAGGGGTCGCGCCGCTTTTCCCTTCTTCACTCATCGTGTCCTGCCTCCAGCATGTTTTCCGGGCGTACCCAGGTGTCGAATTGTTCACTGCTCAGGTAGCCCAGTTGCAGGGCTGCCTGGCGCAGAGTGATTCCTTCCTGATAGGCCGTCTTGGCAATTTCGGCGGCCTTGTCGTAACCGATATGGGGATTGAGGGGCGTAACCAACATCAGGCTGCGTTCCAGATGTGTTGCCATTTGTGTGCGGTCTACCTGCAGGCCGGCAATGCAGTGCTCCTGAAAGTTACGGCAACCATCGGCCAGCAGGCGCACTGAGTGCAGCAGGTTATGGATGATCACCGGCTTGAAGACATTCAGCTGTAAATGGCCTTGGCTGGCGGCGAAGCCAATGCAGGTATCATTGCCCAGCACCTGGCAGGCCAGCATCGACAGTGCCTCGCACTGGGTCGGGTTGACCTTGCCGGGCATGATTGAGCTGCCCGGCTCGTTGGCCGGCAGGCGTAATTCGGCAAATCCGGTGCGGGGACCTGAACCGAGCAGGCGCAGGTCGTTGGCCAGTTTCATCAGGGTCACGGCCAGTGTCTTCAATGCGCCGGACAGCTGTACCAGAGGCTCGTGACCGGCGAGGGCGGCAAACTTGTTGGGTGCGCTGACTAATGGCAAACCACTGAGGGCTGCCAGTTCTGCGGCCATGGCTTCGGCGAAGCCTCTGGGTGAGTTAAGCCCGGTGCCCACCGCTGTGCCGCCCTGGGCGAGCTCGTAGAGCCCAGGCAGGGCGGCACGAATGGCCTGCTCGGCGTAATTGAGTTGGGCGACAAAGGCGGACAGTTCCTGGCCGAAGGTGATGGGGGTGGCATCCATCAAGTGGGTACGCCCGCATTTGAGTTGATGGGCGTGCCGTTCGGCCTGTTCCTGCAGTCCATCGCGCAGCAGCTGCAGGGCTGGCAGCAAGGCTTGGTGTACCGCGAGAGCGGCGGCGATGTGCATGGCCGTGGGAAAGCTGTCGTTGGAGCTTTGTGCCTGGTTGACGTGGTCGTTGGGGTGCACCGGCTGCTTGCCGCCGCGCGCTCCACCGGCCAGCTCATTGGCGCGGCCGGCGAGCACCTCATTGACGTTCATATTGCTTTGGGTGCCGCTGCCGGTTTGCCACACCACCAGGGGGAACTCGCCATTGTGCTGGCCGGCGAGTACCTCGTCGGCGGCTTGTTCGATCAGGCGGGCGATATCGGCGGGTAGTGTGCCAATGCGCTGGTTGACCCGGGCGGCGGCTTTCTTGATCAGGGCCAGGGCATGGACCACGGCCAGGGGCATGGGGTCCTGGCCGATGGCGAAGTTGTGCAGTGAGCGCTGGGTCTGGGCGCCCCAGTATGCTTGGGCGGGGACTTCGATGGGGCCCAGGCTGTCGGTTTCGATGCGGGTCATGAGGGTGCTCCCAAGGCGGCTGATACCGATTCTGGCGACTGAGATGCGGATTGCTCCGGCACTATCAGCTTAGGCCTTTGGTCGCTGCACTAGGTTCCGCCAACCTGTCTTTTACCAGCGTGCGCGTGTCTCGCCCAGCCAGCCTAGAGCGTTACGCACCGGTACGCGTTCCCCCTGGGGGGTGCGCAGTTCGCCGTTGAAATGGCCGAACCACTGCTGGGTGTCAGCGTAGAAGGGGCCGAGGCGATGGTAGACCTGATGGAGCTGCAAGGGGCTGAAACTCAGGCTGACCTCATCGTTCTGGCTGTGCAGCTGCCAGTTGGTGGGGCTGCTGTGGGCGGTCTTGGCAATAGTGACGGGGCTGTCGAGCTGCTGCAGATCGCCGCCGAACCACAGGGCGTTCTCCGACAGCTCACTCTGGTCTGTCCAGCCCGCACCGAAGTTGCCGGCAATACCGCCGGGGGCTGCAAAGGCGGCGCGGGTCCAGTGGCTGTTGAGTGGCCAGACACCACGGCCAAAATCCATCGAGGCGAAGCTCTGGCCTGGGCTGCACAGATACTGCCTGTCGCCCAGCTGTACGCTGCCGCTGCAGGGCAGGCCCAGTTCGCGGCAGGTGGCGTGAAAACCGCGACGCCCCATGGGCGCGACCAGGTTGACTGAGTCACGATCACTGGGGCGCTGGATATCAAGGGCGATATGCAGGGGCTGGCCGCCGATATCCGGGGCGCTGACGGTGATGCGGGTACGGCCGGTGTGTTCGCTGACGCGCAGTTGCAGTTTGGGATGATTGAATGCGTGGCTCTGATGCGCCTGATCCGGCAGTCTGCAGCCGAGGCTCAGGGGCCGCAGCTGGCTATGGGCAATGGACTGGCCGCTGTGCAGGTCGAGGAAGTAGGCCGCGGCATAGCCGAGGTAATCAAGATCGGCCTGGGTCAGGGAGAGAACCCAGTCGGGGGTGGTGATGCACCAATGGTTCCAGCGCTTGCGTCGACCGAAGTGCCCGGGAATGCTGCAGTCGGTCAGGGGCTGGGCGGACCAGCCGATAGCCTGCGGGTTGAGCCGGCCATGTGCATCGCACAGGTCAATAAGGGCGCCAGGTGGTGGCTGGGTAAAACTGTTCATCGAACACGTCCATGTGTGCCTGTACCCTGCGTGGAGGGGTACGCTAAAGCAAGAATGGCTGAGACCTGAGAGGATGCACGGCCATTGGTCGGCTCAGCAAGTGCTGGCATTTTGGCCTTTTACCAGGCGGTGCGCCAGTGCGCAGTTGAGCTGTGCGCCATCGCACGCCAGCGAGTTACTTGAGTGGCTGCCAGCTTCGGCCCAGAATGCGTCGGTCAGGGCCTGTCAGGCTCTTCTGCTTAGATTAGGAGTGTGCATGTCACGTTTATCCGCCCTGTGTGCCGCGTTGTTGCTGGTGGGCAGTGCTTCCCATGTGCTGGCCGACGCCGCCAGCCATGCCGCCGATGCCGAGCGTTTTCTCTTGCTGGCCCGCGCCGACAAGCTGGCGGTGCCCGTATACGGCCAGGTGCGTGAGATGTTTGCCCAGCGTTTTGCCGAGAGTAGCGGCTCGCAGGCTGACCGCGCGCTGCTGGAGGCCTATCAGGCCAAAGCTGACGCTGCACTGGACAAGGCTGTGGGCTGGGACAAGCTCAAACCGGACATGGTCGCCCTGTATACCCGGCACTTCAGCGAGTCGGAAATGCGCGAATTGATTGCCTTCTATGATTCGCCATTGGGCAAGAAAGTGGTTGAGAGCATGCCGCAACTGACGGCGCAGTCGGCCCAGCTGACCCAGGCCAAGTTGCAAGGCGCAGTGCCGGAAGTTAATCAGCTGCTCGCTGAAATGGGCGACAAACTGCAACCCAAACAGCCCTGAGGGATAAGCATGGCCAAGATTGATCAATTGCGCGCGGCCCTTGCAGCGCTGCAACCCCAGCATCTCGATGTGCTGGATGAAAGCCATATGCACAGTCGGGGGCTGGAGACGCACTACAAGGCGGTGATCGTCAGCCCTGTCTTCGCCGAGTTGAATGCGGTCAAGCGCCATCAGCGGGTGTATGCCTGTCTCGGTGAGCTGATGGGTCAGGTGCATGCCCTGGCGCTGCATACCTATACCCCGCAAGAGTGGGCGCAGCAGGGCGAAGCGCCGGCTTCGCCGACCTGTCGAGGTGGTAGCGCCTGAAGGGCGCCTGCATGGGGCTGGGTGTCTATAAATGACAGCCGCTGGCCTGGTGGATGCGTATAATCGCCGGCTTTTTTCGCCAAGGGGTGGTCATGCGCGAGCAATTGTTGGCAGCAGAGAAGATTCAGGCCATTGAGTGGCGTGACGGTGCCCTGTATCTGCTTGATCAGCGGCTTTTGCCTGGGCGGGTCAGCTGGCTGGCCTACCAGGCCAGTGC
This sequence comes from Pseudomonas sp., assembly GCA_041592855.1. Classification (GTDB taxonomy): domain Bacteria; phylum Pseudomonadota; class Gammaproteobacteria; order Pseudomonadales; family Pseudomonadaceae; genus Aquipseudomonas. Next base: position 8,435 of record JBFHPI010000023.1, on the reverse strand, counting down.
TGAGGTGGCCGAGGCGATTCGCAGCATGGTGGTGCGCGGTGCACCTGCCATTGGCATTGCTGCGGCCTATGCCGTGGTGCTGGCGGTGCGTGCGCGCCTGGCTGCAGGAGGCGAATGGCAACTGGCGCTGGAAGCCGATTTTGACCAGCTGGCAGCCTCCCGGCCTACGGCGGTCAATCTGTTTTGGGCCCTAGGGCGTATGCGTGAACGTCTGGAACGTCTCAGGGAGGGCGACGATCCGCTGCAAGCCGTCGAAGCTGAGGCGTTGGCCATTCACCAGAGTGATCGTGATGCCAATCTGACCATGGCCCAGTTGGGCGCGGAGCTGATCCGGCGCCACCAGGGCAATTTGCAGAACCTGTTGACCCACTGCAATGCCGGGGCCCTGGCCACTGGCGGTTTTGGCACGGCTCTGGGCGTGATTCGCGCCGCTCATCTGGAGGGCTTGGTGGAGCGGGTCTATGCCGATGAGACCCGGCCCTGGTTGCAGGGTTCGCGCCTGACCGCCTGGGAGCTGGACAGCGACGACATCCCGGTCAGTGTGTGTGCAGACTCCGCCGCTGCGCACCTGATGAAGACCCGTGGCATCACCTGGGTCATCGTGGGCGCCGACCGGATTGCCGCCAACGGTGATGTGGCCAACAAGATCGGCACCTACCAGCTGGCGGTCAACGCCATGCACCATGGTGTGCGCTTTATGGTGGTGGCACCCAGCTCCACCATCGATATGGCCCTGGAAAGCGGTGAGGATATTCCTATTGAGGAGCGTGGTGCCGAAGAGCTGCTGGATATCAGCGGTCAGCCTGTGGCTGCCCGGGTGGCGGCGGTCAATCCGGTATTCGATGTGACCCCGGCGGATCTGGTGGACTTTCTGGTCACGGAGAAGGGGGTGGTGGAGCGGCCCGATGCACAGAAGATGGCCCATCTGATGTGCCGTAAGCGTTTGCACTAGGCCGGCGGGCGATTTAGGTCTCTATCTGGCTTGAGCGTCCGGCGTCGTGCTGTGTTGAGTCCTGCAGGTTCCTGGGGATAGGTGCCGGGCCACGATTGTGGTAATCTCCGGCGGTTTCGAGGGCGCCCCGTGGGGCGCCGCAACTGCGCAGATACATGGCATAACTTGTTGATTTGTCGTGAGTCGCTGATGGCCGCTGGCCTGAGCGACAGGCTTCGCCGCATTCAGGACGAATGAGGCGCGGCTCCACCAGAAAAAGGAACCAGGCTACTCATGGGCGAACTGGCCAAAGAAATCCTCCCGGTCAATATTGAAGACGAACTCAAGCAGTCCTACCTCGACTACGCGATGAGCGTGATTGTCGGGCGAGCCCTGCCGGATGCACGTGACGGCTTGAAGCCCGTGCACCGCCGTGTGCTGTTTGCCATGAGCGAGTTGGGCAACGACTGGAACAAGCCATACAAGAAGTCCGCCCGTGTGGTCGGTGACGTAATCGGTAAGTACCACCCCCATGGTGATACCGCGGTGTACGACACCATCGTGCGTATGGCCCAGCCGTTCTCTCTGCGTTACCTGCTGGTCGATGGTCAGGGTAACTTCGGCTCGGTGGACGGCGACAACGCCGCGGCCATGCGCTATACCGAAGTGCGCATGACCAAGCTGGCCCATGAGCTGCTGGCCGATCTGCACAAGGAAACCGTCGACTGGGTGCCCAACTACGACGGCACCGAGCAGATCCCGGCGGTCATGCCGACCAAGATTCCCAACCTGCTGGTCAATGGCTCAAGCGGTATCGCCGTGGGTATGGCGACCAATATTCCGCCGCACAACCTGACCGAGGTGATCAACGGCTGTCTGGCCCTGATCGAAAACCCGGAGCTGACGGTCGATGAGCTGATGGAGCACATCCCGGGCCCGGATTTCCCCACCGCCGCCATCATCAATGGCCGTGCTGGCATTATCGAGGCCTACCGCACCGGCCGCGGGCGCATTTACATCCGCGCCCGCGCCGAGGTCGAGGACATCGACAAGGTCGGTGGTCGTCAGCAGATCGTGGTCACCGAGCTGCCGTATCAGCTGAACAAGGCGCGCCTGATCGAGAAGATCGCCGAACTGGTCAAGGAGAAGAAGCTCGAGGGCATCACCGAGCTGCGCGACGAGTCTGACAAGGACGGCATGCGCATCGTCATCGAACTGCGTCGTGGCGAGGTGCCGGAGGTGATCCTCAACAACCTCTATGCCCAGACCCAGATGCAGAGCGTGTTCGGCATCAACGTGGTGGCCCTGATCGACGGTCAGCCCAAGGTGCTCAACCTCAAGGACATGCTCGAAGCCTTCGTGCTGCACCGCCGCGAAGTGGTAACCCGCCGCACCGTATTCGAACTGCGCAAGGCCCGCGAGCGAGGGCATATCCTCGAAGGCCAGGCGGTTGCCCTGTCCAACATCGATCCGGTGATCGCCCTGATCAAGGCCTCGCCGACACCGGCCGAAGCCAAACAGGCGCTGATTGCCACTGCCTGGGAGTCCAGCGCGGTGGAAACCATGGTCGAACGCGCCGGTGCCGATGCCTGTCGCCCGCAGGACCTGGATCCGCAGTATGGTTTGCGTGACGGCAAGTATTTCCTTTCTCCGGAACAGGCCCAGGCCATTCTCGACCTGCGCCTGCACCGCCTGACCGGTCTGGAACACGAGAAACTGCTGGCCGAGTATCAGGAGATTCTTGCCCAGATCGGCGAGCTGATCCGTATCCTCACCGATGCCCAGCGCCTGATGGAAGTGATCCGTGAGGAGTTGGAGGCGGTCAAGGCCGAGTTTGGCGACACCCGTCGCACCGAGATCGTGGCGTCGCGCATGGACCTGACCATGGCCGACCTGATCACCGAAGAAGAGCGGGTGGTCACCATTTCCCACGGAGGCTATGCCAAGAGCCAACCGCTGCATGCCTACCAGGCCCAGCGCCGGGGTGGCCGTGGCAAGTCCGCCACCGGGGTCAAGGACGAGGACTACATCGAACACCTGCTGGTGGCCAACAGCCACGCTACCCTGTTGCTCTTCTCCAGCAAGGGCAAGGTGTACTGGCTGAAGACCTATGAAATTCCCGAAGCCTCTCGCGCTGCTCGTGGTCGCCCGCTGGTCAACCTGCTGCCGCTGGATGAGGGCGAACGCATCACCGCCATGCTGCAGATTGATCTCGAAGCCCTGCAAGAGAGCGCGGGTGACGAAGAACTGGATGACAGTGAAGGCGTGGTCATCGAGGGCGAAGTGCTCGACGCCGAAGTGGCCGAGGACGTCGACGCTGAAGTTGCCGATGACGAGCAGGACGAGCCCACCGGCGCCTACATCTTTATGGCGACGGCCAAGGGTACTGTGAAGAAGACCCCGCTGGTGCAGTTCAGCCGGCCGCGTACCAGCGGCCTGATCGCCCTGAAGCTGGAAGAAGGCGACACCCTGATCGCCGCTGCCATCACCGATGGCGCCCGTGAAGTGATGATGTTCTCCGATGGCGGCAAGGTGATTCGCTTCAAGGAAAAGCACGTGCGCACCATGGGGCGTACCGCGCGTGGCGTGCGTGGCATGCGTCTGCCGGAAGGCCAGCGCATCATCTCCATGCTGATTCCGGAAGTCGGTGCGCAGATTCTTACCGCCTCCGAGCGCGGCTACGGCAAACGCACGGCCATGGCCGAGTTCCCCCGGCGCGGGCGTGGCGGCCAGGGCGTGATTGCCATGGTCAGCAATGAGCGCAACGGCCCGCTGGTAGGCGCCGTGCAGGTGCTCGATGGTGAGGAAATCATGCTGATTTCCGACCAGGGCACCTTGGTGCGTACCCGCGTCAGTGAAGTTTCCAGTCTGGGCCGCAATACCCAGGGGGTCACCCTGATCAAGCTGGCCAAGGACGAGAAACTGGTCGGCCTTGAGCGGGTGCAGGAACCTTCCGCCGAGGATGAAGACGAGCTGCTTGACGGCGAAGAAGCGCCGAACGCCGTGATCGACACGACAGCTGTTGATGAGACGGTCGAGCAGAGCCCGGCCAGCGAAGAGTGATCTGCCGGGCGGGGTCTGCCCGCCCTTGGTAGCGTAGGAATCGGCGGCCGGCTGGAGTCGGCCGCTCAACATGTGAGCGAGAGTGGATGTGAGCAAGCGAGCCTTTAATTTCTGCGCCGGCCCGGCCGCGCTGCCAACCGCTGTACTGGAGCGCGCCCAGGCCGAAATGCTCGACTGGCAGGGCAAGGGCCTGTCGGTGATGGAGATGAGCCATCGCAGCGACGAGTACATGGCCATCGCCGCCAAGGCCGAGCAGGACCTGCGCGACCTGCTGGCGGTGCCCAATGACTACAAGGTGCTGTTCCTCCAGGGCGGTGCCAGCCAGCAGTTCGCCGAGATTCCGCTCAACCTGCTGCCGGAAGAGGGTGTGGCCGACTACGTCGACACCGGCATCTGGTCGAAGAAGGCGATCGAAGAGGCCAAGCGCTTCGGCCGCATCAATGTTGCTGCCAGCGCCAAGGCTCATGACTATTTCGCCATCCCTGGGCAGAACGACTGGCAGCTGTCCAAAGGTGCGGCCTACCTGCATTACTGCAGCAACGAGACCATCGGCGGCCTGCAGTTCGACTGGGTGCCGCAAGTTGGCGACACCCCGCTGGTGGTGGACATGTCCTCGGACATTCTTTCGCGGCCCATCGATGTGTCGCAGTTCGGCCTGATCTACGCTGGCGCGCAGAAGAATATCGGTCCCAGCGGCCTGGTGGTGGTAATCGTGCGCGAGGACCTGCTCGGCCGCGCCCGTTACAGCTGCCCGACCATGCTCGACTACAAGGTGTCCGCCGACAACGGCTCGATGTACAACACCCCGGCCACCTATTCCTGGTACCTCTCTGGCCTGGTGTTCGATTGGCTCAAGGAGCAGGGCGGCGTCGAGGCCATGGAGCGGATCAACCGTGCCAAGCAGGAGCTGTTGTACAAGGCCATCGATACCAGCGATTTCTACAGCAACCCGGTCGCCCACAATGCCCGCTCCTGGATGAACGTGCCGTTCCGCCTGGCCGATGAGAAGCTGGACAAGGCTTTTCTCGCCGGTGCCGATGCGCGCGGGCTGCTCAACCTGAAAGGGCATCGTTCGGTGGGCGGCATGCGCGCCTCCATCTACAACGCCGTGGGCCTGGATGCGGTCGAGGCGCTGGTGGCCTATATGGCCGAGTTCGAGAAGGAGCACGGCTGATATGTCGGAACAGGAACTGCAAGCCCTGCGCCTGCGCATCGACAACCTCGATGAGCGCATCCTTGAGCTGATCAGCGACCGCGCCCGCTGCGCTGAAGAAGTGGCGCGGGTGAAGATGAAGGAGCTGGCCGAAGGCGAGAAGCCGGTGTTCTATCGTCCCGAACGCGAGGCCCAGGTGCTCAAGCGCATCATGGAGCGCAACCAGGGCCCGCTGGGCAACGAGGAAATGGCGCGGCTGTTCCGCGAAATCATGTCCTCCTGCCTGGCCCTGGAGAACCCGCTGAAAGTCGCTTACCTCGGCCCCGAGGGCACCTTCAGCCAGGCTGCGGCAATGAAACACTTCGGCCATGCTGTGATCAGTGTACCCATGGCGGCCATCGACGAGGTGTTCCGCGAAGTGGCCGCCGGGGCGGTGAACTTCGGCGTGGTGCCGGTGGAAAACTCCACCGAGGGGGCGATCAACCACACCCTAGACAGCTTCCTCGAACACGACATGGTCATCTGCGGCGAGGTGGAACTGCGTATTCACCATCACTTGCTGGTGGGGGAAACCACCAAGACCGACAAGATCACCCGCATCTATTCCCACGCTCAGTCCCTGGCCCAGTGCCGCAAGTGGCTGGACGCGCACTACCCGAACGTCGAGCGCGTGGCGGTGTCGAGCAATGCCGAGGCGGCCAAGCGGGTGAAGAGCGAGTGGAACAGTGCGGCCATCGCCGGCGATATGGCGGCCAACCTTTATGGTCTGACCAAGCTGGCCGAGAAGATCGAGGATCGCCCGGACAACTCCACGCGCTTTTTGATCATCGGCAGCCAGGAAGTACCGCCCACTGGCGACGACAAGACCTCGATCATCGTCTCCATGCGCAACAAGCCGGGTGCGTTGCACGAACTCTTGGTGCCGTTCCATAACAACGGTATCGACCTGACCCGCATCGAAACCCGTCCGTCGCGCAGCGGCAAATGGACCTACGTGTTCTTTATCGACTTCGTCGGCCACCACCGCGATCCGCTGATCAAGGACGTGCTGGAGAAGATCGGCCAGGAAGCCGTGGCGCTCAAGGTGCTGGGCTCCTACCCCAAGGCGGTACTCTAAACAGCAGCCGCACGCTGCAAGCCACAAGCTGCAAGCGGATCGACGCGCGGCTTCTGACTTGTGGCTTGCAGCTTGAGGCGTGTAGCTATGACCTGTGATTTCCTCGCCCTGGCCTTGCCGGGTGTGCAAAAACTGTCCCCCTATGTGCCGGGCAAACCGGTCGATGAGCTGGCCCGTGAGCTGGATCTGGACCCGGCCGGTATCGTCAAACTGGCCAGCAACGAAAACCCGCTTGGCCCCAGCGCCAAGGCGCTGGCGGCGATCAGGGCCGAACTGGATGAACTGACCCGCTACCCCGACGGTAATGGCTTCGCCCTCAAGACCGCGCTGGCCGCCCGCTACAGCGTGGACGCGGCGCAGGTCACCCTGGGCAATGGCTCCAACGATATCCTCGATCTGGTGGCGCGTGCCTATCTGGCCCCCGGTCTGAATGCCGTGTTCAGCCAGTACGCCTTTGCCGTCTACCCCATCTCCACCCAGGCGGTAGGGGCCGAGGGCAGGGCGGTGCCGGCGCGCGATTATGGTCATGATCTGGATGCCATGCTGGCGGCCATCGACACCAATACCCGGGTGGTGTTTCTCGCCAACCCCAACAACCCCACCGGCACCTGGTTCGGCCCCGCGGCGCTGGAGGCTTTTCTGGCCAAGGTGCCGGAGTCGGTGCTGGTGGTGCTGGACGAGGCCTATATCGAGTATGCAGAAGGCGACGAGCTGCCCGACGGCCTCGATTACCTGGCCCGCTATCCCAACCTACTGGTCTCGCGCACCTTCTCCAAGGCCTATGGCCTGGCGGCGCTGCGCGTCGGCTATGCCATCAGCTCGGCGCAGATCGCCGATGTGCTCAACCGTGTACGCCAGCCCTTCAATGTCAACAGCCTGGCCCTGACGGCAGCCTGTGCGGCCCTGGAAGATGCCGACTACCTGGCCCGCAGCCGCCAGCTCAATGATGCCGGTATGGCGCAGCTGGAGGCCGGGCTGGCGGAGTTGGGGCTCGCGTGGATCCCCAGCAAGGGCAACTTTATTGCCGTGGATTTTGCCCGTGACACCGCCGCGATCAATCAGGCCTTGCTGCGCGAAGGGGTGATCGTGCGCCCGGTGGCCGGCTACGGCATGCCCAATTTCCTGCGGGTGTCCATTGGCCTGGCCGAAGAGAATGCGCGTTTTCTTGAGGCGCTGAGCAAGGTGCTGCGCTCGTGAGTCAAATCAAGAATAAGCCTGTGCACGCGCCGCTGATCGGGCGTCTGGTGGTTATCGGCCTGGGCCTGATCGGCGGCTCATTCGCCAAGGGCCTGCGCGAACGCGGCCTCTGCCGGGAAGTGATAGGTGTCGACCTGGACCCGGAATCGCGCCGCCTGGCGGTCGAACTGGGCGTGGTGGATCGTTGTGAAAGCGACCTGGCCACAGCCTGCCAGGGCGCCGAGGTGATCCAGCTGGCTGTGCCGATTCTGGCCATGGAAAAACTCTTGGCCGAGCTGGCCAGGTTTGACCTCGGCGACGCCGTGCTCACCGATGTGGGCAGCGCCAAGGGCAATGTGCTGCGCGCCGCACGCCTGGCCTTTGCCGGCAAAAGTGTGCGCCTGGTGCCGGGGCATCCCATTGCCGGTTCCGAGCAGAGCGGGGTGGAGGCGGCCAATGGCGAACTGTTCCGCCGCCACAAGGTGATCCTCACCCCCTGCGAGCACAGCGACGAGCAGGCACTGGCTCTGGTCGATGCCCTGTGGCGAGGCCTGGGTGCCGACGTCGAGCATATGGAGGTGGAGCACCACGACCAGGTGCTGGCGGCCACCAGTCATCTGCCGCACCTGCTGGCCTTTACCCTGGTGGACTCGCTGGCCAAGCGCAGCGAGAACCTGGAGATCTTTCGTTACGCTGCCGGCGGCTTTCGTGATTTCACGCGAATCGCCGGCAGCGATCCGGTGATGTGGCACGACATCTTCCTCGCCAACCGCGAGGCCGTGCTGCGCATCCTGGATACGTTTCGCAACGACCTCGACGCCTTGCGCGCTGCGGTCGACGCAGGGGATGGGCACCAACTGCTGGGCGTATTTACCCGCGCCCGGGTGGCCCGTGAGCATTTCGGCAAAATTCTGGCCCGCAGGGCCTATGTGGACGCTATGCACTCGAACGATCTGATTTTCCTGGCCAATCCCGGTGGCAAACTGTCTGGGCGC
>JBFHPI010000022.1:0-14947 GCA_041592855.1 Pseudomonas sp. | reverse complement strand
CCTCGCTCAGCGGCTGCACGCGTTCGCCCCACTGAAGCAGCAGGCGGGCGCGCTGTTCCCAGCCGGGGCATTCGGCAAAGGCGTGCAAGGCCTGTTGCGCGGCAGCCGGCAGGCTCATTGCAGCAGCTCCATGGCCTGATCCAGTGCGTCAAAGAAGCGGGCGAGATCGGCGCTGTCGTTATACAGACCCAGGGACACGCGAATCGCCCCGGATAACCCCAGGCTTTTCAGCAACGGCATGGCGCAGTGATGCCCGGCGCGCACGGCGATACCCTGTTCGCTGAGTAGGTGGGCCAGATCGGCGTTATGGAGGCCATCCACGCTAAAGCTGGCCAGAGCCAGCTGCGGCTGGCCCAGCAGGCGGACGCCTGGTCGGGCGTGCAGGCCGGCCAGCAGCTCGGCGTGCAGCGCCGTCTCATAGGCGTGCACAACCGTCTGATCCAGGCTGCTTAACCAGTCCAGCGCCGCACCCAGGGCGATCACCGCCGACACCGGCGGGGTGCCGGCCTCAAAACCCAGGGGGGCGGGACGAAAGCGCGCATGCTGGTAGTCGGCGTCCAACACCATCTCGCCGCCGAACTGCCAGTGCTGCAACTGCGCCAGGGCCTGGCTGCGGCCGTAGAGCAGGCCAACGCCATCCGGGCCGTAGAGCTTGTGTCCGGAGCAGACATAGAAATCGCAACCCAGGGCCTGCATATCCTGGCGGTCGTGTACCGCGCCCTGAGCACCGTCCACCACGCTGAGTGCGCCTTGGGCCTGGGCCATGGCCAATAACTGCGGCAGGGGTTGCCAGCGGCCCAGCACATTGGACAGCTGCGACACCGCCAGCAGGCGGGTGCGCGGGCCGATCAGTTCGGCGGCTCGCACCAGGTCGATGCTGCCCTCGGCGTCCAGCGGCAGCACCACCAGCTGCACGCCGCGACGCCGGGCCAGCTGCTGCCATGGCAACAGGTTGGCATGGTGTTCCAGAGCGCTGATAACGATCTCATCGCCAGGCTGCAGCAGATGCTCAAGGCCGTAGGCCAGCAGATTAAGGGCCTCGGTCGAACCGCGGGTAAAGAGGATTTCCTCGCGGCTGCCTGCGTTCAGCCACTGTGCGGCTTTATCCCGGGAGGCCTCGAAGGCGCGGGTGGCGCGTTCGCCCGGCAGGTGCTGAGCACGGTGCACATTGGCGGCGCCGCCGGCCAGGTAGCCGAGCAGGCTATCCAGCACCGCCTGGGGTTTCTGCGCGGTGGCGGCGCTGTCCAGGTAGGTCTGGCCCTCGGCAGCAAGGGCCAGAATGCCGGGGAAGTCAGCGCGCCAGGGGGAATGGATAGGCATAGGCAGACAATCGAGACCGTAGGATGGGTTGAGCGCAGCGATACCCATAATGGGCCTGATGGGTATCGCGATGCTCAACCCATCCTACAAAACTGCTGCCCAAAAGTTGTTTTTAAAGCGTAGCGAGCGAAGGCCAGGCAAGGCGAGCTCAAGCGAAAAGCGGAGTGTACAAATGTACATGAGCATTTTGAGCTTGAGTTCAACGCCGCATAGCCGAGCGCAGCAGCTTTAAATCAACTTTTCAGTTGTGGGCGTGCAGGGCTTCGTTAAGCTCAATGGCCGACTTGTGGGTCTTGCACTCCACGGCGCCGGTCTGCGAGTTGCGGCGGAACAGCAGGTCCGGCTGGCCGGCCAGTTCACGGGCCTTGACCTGCTTGACCAGCTCGCCCTTGTCGTCGAGCAGCGCCACCTTGGTGCCAGCGGTGACATACAGGCCGGATTCCACGGTATTGCGGTCGCCCAGTGGGATGCCGATACCAGCATTGGCGCCAATCAGGCAGCCTTCGCCCACGCTGATAACGATATTGCCGCCGCCGGACAGGGTGCCCATGGTCGAGCAGCCGCCGCCCAGATCCGAGCCCTTGCCGACAAATACGCCAGCGGAGACGCGGCCTTCGATCATGCCCGGGCCCGCAGTGCCGGCGTTGAAGTTGACAAAGCCCTCATGCATCACCGTGGTGCCCTCACCGATATAGGCGCCCAGACGGATACGCGCGCTGTCGGCGATACGCACGCCGCTCGGCACCACGTAGTCGGTCATCTTGGGGAACTTGTCCACGGAGAAGACTTCCAGCAGCTCGCCCTTCAGGCGCGCTTCCAGTTGGCGTTCAGCCAGCTCGGCCAGGTCGATGGCGCCGCTGCTGGTCCACGCCACGTTGGGCAGCAGGGGGAAGATGCCGGTTAGGTTCAGGCCGTGGGGCTTGACCAGGCGGTGGGACAGCAGGTGCAGCTTGAGGTAGGCCTCGGGGGTGCTGGTCAGCGCGGTGTCTTCCTGAATAAAGGTGGCCACCAGCGGGTTGTGGCTTTCGGCCAGGCGGGTGAGCAGGGCGGCTTGGGTGGCGTCCTGGCCTTTCAGGGCGTCGGCCAGTTCGCCGGCCTGGGCGCTGTTGAAGGCAATGGCCTGGTTGCCACCGCTATAGCCAAGGATGGCAGCGGCCTTGTCGCTCATCTCGACGCTGGGCTTGAGCAGTGGCTGGGCGTAGAAGACTTCCAGCCAGCTGCCCTGACGATTCTGGGTGCCGACGCCGAAGGCGATGCTGAAGAGTTGGGTGCTCATAAATAAAGTCCTTGCAACGAAATCGAATGGGTAAAGGGTTCAGGCCAGTTCGGCGGCGTAGCGCTCAGGCTTGAAGCCAATCAGGGTCTTGTCGCCGAGATCCAGCACCGGGCGTTTGATCATCGACGGTTGGGCGAGCATCAGTTCGATGGCCTTGGCTTGGTCAAGGTCGGCTTTCTGTTCATCGCTCAACTTGCGGAAGGTGGTGCCGGCACGGTTGAGGACGGTTTCCCAGCCATGCTCGTTGCACCACTTCTGCAGGTTGCCGCGGTCGATGCCGCAGGCTTTGTAATCATGAAAGGCATAGCTTACCCCGTGCTCGTCGAGCCAGGTGCGGGCTTTTTTCATGGTGTCGCAGGCTTTGATGCCAAACAGGGTCTTGTTCATCAGAGGTTCTTCACAAAGTCACGGATACGTTCGGCGGCGGCCACGCATTCGGCCAGGGGGGCGACCAGGGCCATGCGCACGCGATTCGCGCCGGGGTTCAGGCCGTTGACCTCGCGGGACAGGTAGGAGCCTGGCACCACAGTGACATGCTGGCGGGCAAACAGTTCGCGGGTAAAGGTTTCATCGTCTATCGGCGTTCTGGCCCACAGGTAGAAGCCGCCGTCGGGGCGCTGCACATCCAGCGCACCGTCGAGAATGCCCAGCACCGCGTCGAACTTCTCGCGGTACAGGTCACGGTTGGCGCGCACATGGGCCTCGTCGTTCCAGGCGGCGACACTGGCGAGCTGGGTTTGCACCGGCATGGCGCAGCCGTGGTAGGTGCGGTAGAGCAAAAAGGCCTTGAGGATATCCGCATCGCCGGCGACAAAACCGGAGCGCAGGCCTGGCAGATTGGAGCGCTTGGACAGGCTGTGGAACACCACGCAGCGCTTGAAGTCATGCCGGCCCAGTTGTGCGCAGGCGGTCAGCAGGCCGGCGGGTGGGTTGGCCTCGTCGAAGTACAGTTCGCTGTAGCACTCGTCGGCGGCGATAACGAACTCGAAACGATCAGCCAGGGCGATCAGCTTCTTCAGTGTTTCAAGCGGGATCAGGGCACCCGTGGGGTTTCCCGGTGAGCAGAGAAAGAGGATCTGGCAGCGTTGCCAGACCTCATCGCTGACCGCGTCGAAATCCGGGTTGAAGCCGTGAGTTTCCAGGCATGGCAGGTAGTGCGGCTGGGCGCCGGCGAGCAGGGCCGCACCTTCGTAGATCTGATAGAAGGGATTGGGGCTGACCACCAGACCATCGACGTCGCGCTTGACCACTGCCTGGGTAAAGGCGAACAGCGCCTCGCGGGTGCCGTTGACCGGTAGCACGTGGCGCGCGGCATCCAGAACCCCTGCAGGTAGGTCGAAACGGCGCTGGCACCAGTTGGCGATGGCTTCACGCAGCACGGGCAAGCCCAGGGTGGTGGGGTAGACGGCCAATTGGTCGAGGTTGTCGGCCAGGGCCTGGGCGACGAACGCCGGCGACTTGTGCTTGGGTTCGCCGATGGACAGGGCGATGGGGCTCTTGTCCGCGGCGGGCACCGCGCCGCCAAGCAGGGCGCGGAGTTTCTCGAAGGGGTAGGGCTGTAACTGCTGCAGGGCCTGGTTCATCTGGTTTCCTGTTACGGGCGGGCGGCGCTGGATGCTCGCGGTCAAAATACGATGGGCTTGTGCTCGGTCTGCGGGCTGTTGGCGTCGGACAGCTGGGAGACGATGGCCTGCTGCAGGCGGGCACAGAGTTCGGGGTCGGAGAGCGGCTGGTTGTGCGCGTCGGTGACGAAGAACACGTCTTCCACCCGCTCGCCCAGGGTGGCGATCTTGGCGTTCTGCAGCGACAGGTCGAAGTCGAGGAAGATGCGCCCGATACGCGCCAGCAGGCCGGGGCGATCCGGGGCGGTCAGCTCGAGAATGGTCACCGGGCGCTGGGCATCGTTGTGGATGCTCAGTTGCGGGGCGAAGGCGAAGTGCTTGAGCTGACGCGGCACCCGGCGCTGGATGATGGCCGGGTACTCGTCCGGGTTTTTCAGGGCGTCGATCAGGCCCTGGCGGATCTGCTCGATGCGGGTCGGGTTGTTGCCAATGGAGCCCCCTTCACCTTCCAGGACGATATAGGTGTCCAGGGTGAACTGGCTGGTGGAGGTCAGAATCCGCGCATCGTGAATGTTCAGGTTGAGTTGGGCCATGGCGGCCACCGTTACGGCGAAGAAGTCGTGTTGGTCCGGGGCGTAGATAAAGATCTGGGTGCCGCCCTCGAAATCGCGCTGGGTGGTTTCCTTGATCAGCACCAGGGGTTCGCCGTCATGGGGGTGTTGCAGGATGGCCTCGCTGTGCCAGGCCACATCGGAGGCCGGGTGGCGCAGGAAGTAGTCATCGCCCAGTTGCGACCAGAGCAGTTCGGCCTGGTCGGTGTCCACGCCATGTTCTTCGAGGATCTCCAGGGCAGCGTCCTGGGTCAGGCGGATCTGCTCTTCGCGATCCAGGGGGTTTTCCAGGCCGCGGCGCAGGGCGCGCTTGGTTTCGGTGTAGAGCTGGCGCAGCAGGCTGGCGCGCCAGGAGTTCCACAGGCTGGGGTTGGTGGCGTTGATATCGGCCACCGTCAGCACGTAGAGGTAGTCCAGGCGCGTCTGGTCGCCTACCAGGCGGGCGAAGTCGAAGATCACCTGGGGATCGGACAGATCCTTGCGCTGGGCCGTGGTCGACATCATCAGGTGGTTTTGCACCAGCCAGACGATCAGTTTGGAGTCCCAGCTGGGTAGCTGGTGACGAGCGCAGAAGGCCTCGGCGTCCACCGCGCCCAGCTCCGAGTGATCACCGCCACGGCCCTTGCCGATATCGTGGTAGAGCCCGGCCAGGTAGATCAGCTCGGGTTTGGGCAGGCTGTCGATCAGTTCGGCGGCCAGGGGGAATTTCTCCGCCATTTCCGGCCATTTGAACTTGCGCAGGTGCTTGATCAGATTAAGGGTGTGGGCGTCCACGGTGTAGATATGAAACAGGTCGTGCTGCATCTGCCCGACGATATGGCCGAACTCGGGCAGGTAGCGCCCGAGGATGCCGTAGCGGTTCATCCGCCGCAGGTTGCGGTGAATCCCCTGGGGGCTCTTGAACAGCTCGATAAACAGACTGGTGTTGCGAATGTCGCGGCGGAACTCGTCGTCGATCAGGTGCCGGTGTTCGCGCAGCAGGCGGATGCTGTCTGCGCACACGCCCTTGATCTCGGGGTTCTGGGCCATCAGCACGAAGACTTCGAGAATGGCGAAGGGGGTGCGCTTGAAGACGCTGGGGTGGGTGACTTCCATAAAGCCGTCGCGCAGCTGGAAGCGGCTGTTGATCGGCGTAGCCGGGCCGTATTCACCATCGCGCAGAATGACTTCGCCGAAGTGCTGGGTGATCAGATCCGACAGCTCGGCCACGCCCATCACCACCCGGTAGTACTTCTGCATAAAGCGTTCGATGGCGCGCTTGTTGTCGCCATCCTCGAAGCCGAGCAGGGCGGCGACCTTGCTCTGGTAGTCAAACAGCAGGCGGTCTTCGGCGCGGCCGGCGAGCATATGCAGGGCATAGCGCACCTTCCACAGGAACTCCTGATTCTTCGCCAGCAGGCTCTGCTCGCTTTCCGGCAGTACCCCGGCCTGCACCATGTCCTGCAGGGTCAGGGTGTTGAAGTGGCGGCGGGCGATCCAGAGGATGGTCTGGATATCGCGCAGCCCGCCTGGGGAGCCTTTGACGTTGGGCTCCAGGTTGTATTCGGTGTCGTTGTACTTGGCGTGGCGGGCCCGCTGTTCACGACGCTTGGCCTGGAAAAACTGCTTGCTCGGCCATAGCAGGTCGGTACTGGTGGCAGCCTGCATGCGCTGGCGCAGGCTTTCAGTACCGGCGATGGTGCGGCTTTCCATCAGGTTGGTGACCACCGTCAGGTCGGCGCGGGCTTCCTCGCCGCACTCAGCCACCGAGCGCACGCTCTGGCCGACTTCCAGGCCAATGTCCCAGAGCAGGGTGAGAAAGCGTTCGATGGGGTCGCGAAAGCGTTCGTGGTCGTCGCAGCCCAGCAGGATCAGCAAATCAATATCCGAGTGCGGATGCAACTCGCCACGGCCGTAGCCGCCTACGGCCAGCAGGGCGATCTCGCCGTCGCTGCCCCAGTCCAGGCGTTCCCAGGCATCGCGCAGGATCTGGTCGACGAACCAGGCGCGGTCCTCGATCAGGCGGCGAATATCGGCGCCGGCACGGAAGCGGCTGTCGAGTACCTCCTGGGCGCGACGAATAACCTTCTTGAACGCAGCAATAGGGCTGGCCTTGAGGGCCAGTTCCGCCTGGAACTGGCCGCGGTCGAACAGTTCGCTATCTACCTGGGACATGGGGCAGCCTTTCTAAATCGTGCGGGGTCAGGCCGAGGTGCGTGGGATGCTGTCATCGCTGCGCAGGGTGAAAATCTCATAGCCGTCGGCGGTGACCAGCAGGGTGTGCTCCCATTGGGCGGAGAGTTTGCGGTCCTTGGTGATGGCGGTCCAGCCGTCACCCAGCAGGCGGGTTTCCGCACGGCCCTGATTGATCATCGGTTCGATGGTGAAGGTCATGCCTTCCTTGAGTTCCATGCCGGTGCCGGCACGGCCGTAGTGCAGTACCTGGGGTTCTTCATGAAACACCGCGCCGATGCCGTGGCCGCAGTATTCACGTACCACGGAGAAGCCATTCTTTTCTGCATGCTTCTGGATCGCCTCGCCGATATCACCCAGGCGCGTCCCTGGCTTGACCAGTTCGATACCTTTATACAGGCACTCCTGGGTGACCTTGATCAGGCGCTCGGCCCATTCCGGCGCCTTGCCCACCACGAACATCTTGCTGGTATCGCCGTGGTAGCCGTCCTTGATCACGGTGACATCGATATTGACGATGTCGCCATCCTTGAGTGGCTTGTCATTAGGGATGCCATGGCACACCACATGGTTGACCGAGGTACAGATCGACTTGGGAAAGCCCTTGTAATTGAGAGGCGCGGGGATGGCTTGCTGCACGCCCACTATATAGTCGTGGCAGATGCGATCCAGTTCGTCCGTGGTAACCCCGGGCTTGACGTGTTCGCCGATCATCTCCAGCACTTCGGCGGCCAGGCGGCCGGCCACGCGCATTTTTTCGATTTCTGCGGGGGATTTGAGGGTGACGGTCATATGCAGCTCTCGGGCGCGAACGGAAAGCACATAGCTTAACAGCATCAAGCTGCAAGCCATAAGCCGCAAGTGGCTGTCCCCGGCGTTTGCTGTATGAAGCCTGTAGCTTGCGGCTGCTGTTTGTGGTATAAAACGCGCCGCTTTGCGGGCTGTGTGCCCGAAAGCTTAAACCCACACACGTATCGACACGGTTTCCTGGGTGCCCGGCGACAGGTTCGCGGGGTTGGAAGCTGGGATGCGTGGAGGCCTAACCCGACTTATCAAGGAACTATCATGTCCCAAGTCAATATGCGCGATATGCTGAAGGCCGGTGTGCACTTCGGCCACCAGACCCGTTACTGGAACCCGAAAATGGGCAAGTACATTTTCGGTGCGCGTAACAAGATTCACATCATCAACCTGGAAAAAACCCTGCCGATGTTCAACGACGCCCTGTCGTTCGTTGAAAAGCTGGCGGCCGGCAAGAACAAGATCCTGTTCGTTGGCACCAAGCGTTCCGCTGGCAAGATCGTTGCTGAAGAAGCGGCACGTTGCGCTTCCCCCTACGTCGATCATCGCTGGTTGGGCGGCATGCTGACCAACTACAAGACTATCCGTGCTTCCATCAAGCGTCTGCGCGACCTGGAAACCCAGGCCCAGGATGGTACTTTCGACAAGCTGACCAAGAAAGAAGCGCTGATGCGTCGTCGCGATCTGGAAAAGCTTGAGCGCAGCCTGGGCGGTATCAAGGACATGGGCGGCCTGCCGGACGCGCTGTTCGTGATCGACGTTGACCACGAGCGCATCGCCATCACCGAAGCCAACAAGCTGGGCATCCCGGTCATCGGCGTGGTCGATACCAACAGCAGCCCGGAAGGCGTTGACTACATCATCCCGGGTAACGATGACGCCATTCGCGCCATCCAGCTGTACATGGGTTCCATGGCCGATGCCGTGATCCGTGGTCGTAGCAATGGCGCTGGCGGCACCGACGAGTTCGTCGAGCAGGCCCCGGCTGCCGAAGCGGCACAAGGCTAATCGGTAACCTTAGTTATCTAGCGTTAGTCGCTGCGCAAGAAGGGGGCTAGGCCCCCTTTTTGCCACTCACAGAATTTATCGCCCGCTCAGGTGGGTGAATTGGTTGAAAGCCGATACAAGAGGATTTGCAAAATGGCAGAGATTACTGCAGCCCTGGTTAAAGAACTGCGCGAGCGTACTGGCCAAGGCATGATGGAGTGCAAGAAGGCCCTGGTTGCCGCCGGTGGTGACATCGAGAAGGCCATCGACGACATGCGCGCCTCCGGTGCCATCAAGGCCGCCAAGAAGGCCGGCAACATCGCCGCCGAAGGTTCCATTGCCGTGCGCGTTGAAGGCGGCCGTGGCCTGATCATCGAAGTCAACTCGCAGACCGACTTCCTGGCTCTGCAGGATGACTTCAAGGCGTTCGTAAAAGACAGCCTGGACGAAGCCTTCGAGCAGAACCTGACCGAAGCCGCTCCGCTGATCGCCTCCCGCGAATCCGCCCGTGAAGCCCTGGTGGCCAAGTGCGGCGAGAACGTTAATATCCGTCGTCTGACCGCAGTGAGCGGCGACACCGTGGGTGCCTATCTGCACGGCCATCGCATCGGCGTACTGGTTGTCCTGAAGGGCGGCAACGACGAACTGGCCAAGCACGTCGCCATGCACGTTGCGGCGAGCAACCCGGCCGTTGTGTCGCCGGATCAGGTTTCCGAGGAGCTGGTTGCCAAGGAAAAGGAAATCTTCCTGCAGCTGAACGCCGAGAAGATCGCCGGCAAGCCGGAAAACATCGTTGAGAACATGGTCAAGGGCCGTATCGCCAAGTTCCTGGCCGAAGCCAGTCTGGTCGAGCAAGCCTTCATCATGGATCCGGAAGTCAAGGTCGGTGACCTGGTCAAGAAAGCCGGTGCCGAGGTCGTTTCCTTCGTGCGTTACGAAGTGGGCGAGGGCATCGAGAAGGCCGAAACCGATTTTGCCGCCGAAGTGGCTGCTCAGGTTGCTGCCAGCAAGCAGTAATTGAGTGTTAGGCTAGTTGCCCCAAAGAGGCTGCCCGCTTGCGCGTGCGGCCTCTTTGCCGAATAAAGGGGTAACAATGCAGTGGACCTGCTGTCTGCTGTACGGCTGCTCTGGTAGCTCGTTCAACGCAGTCGGCCGTTAGCCGGCAACGAATTCAAATCGCCGCAGGAGAGACTCGCAATGGCTCAGCAGATGAGTGGTCGTCAACCGCGCTACAAGCGCATTCTGCTCAAACTTAGCGGCGAGGCCCTGATGGGCTCGGAAGACTTCGGCATCGACCCCAAGGTGCTCGATCGCATGGCCCTGGAAGTGGGGCAACTGGTCGGTATCGGTGTGCAGGTCGGCCTGGTGATCGGTGGCGGCAACCTGTTTCGTGGTGCGGCTCTGAGTGCGGCCGGCATGGACCGGGTTACCGGCGATCATATGGGTATGCTGGCCACGGTGATGAACGCCCTGGCCATGCGCGACGCCCTGGAACGCTCGAATATCCCGGCCATCGTCATGTCGGCGATCTCCATGGTCGGGGTGACCGATCACTACGATCGACGCAAGGCCCTGCGCCATCTGAAGACCGGCGAAGTGGTGATTTTTGCTGCCGGTACCGGCAATCCCTTCTTCACCACCGACTCGGCCGCCTGCCTGCGCGCCATCGAAATCGATGCCGATGTAGTGCTCAAGGCCACCAAGGTCGACGGCGTGTATACCGCCGATCCGTTCAAGGATCCCCATGCCGAGAAATTCGAGCGTCTGACCTATGACGAAGTGCTCGACCGCAAGCTGGGTGTCATGGATCTTACGGCCATCTGTCTGTGCCGGGACCATAATATGCCGCTGCGGGTTTTCAATATGAACAAGCCGGGTGCCCTGCTCAATGTTGTGGTGGGCGGCGCCGAAGGCACTCTGATTGAGGAAGACAAGCAATGATCAACGAGATCAAGAAAGACGCCCAGACCCGCATGCAGAAGAGTCTGGAGTCCCTGGCTCACGCCTTCAGCCGTATCCGCACCGGTCAGGCTCATCCGAGTATCCTGGCTGGCGTGATGGTGCCTTATTACGGCGCCGATACCCCGATCAATCAGGTGGCCAATGTCACCGTCAAGGATTCGCGCACCCTGCAGGTGGTGGCCTTCGAGCGCAATATGCTGGCGGCGGTGGACAAGGCGATCCAGAGCTCCGGGCTGGGTTTCAACCCGACCAACCTGGGTGAACTGCTGCTGGTGACCATGCCGGCGCTCACCGAGGAAACTCGCAAGGGCTTTACCAAGCAGGCCCGCGATGCCGCCGAAGACGCCCGCGTGGCCGTGCGCAATATCCGTCGCGATGCCATGAGCCAGCTCAAGGACCTGGTCAAGGAAAAGGAAATCAGCGAAGACGAAGAGCGTCGCGCCGCCGACGAGGTGCAGAAGCTGACCGACAAGTTCGTGGCCGAAATTGATGTGGCGATGAAGCAAAAAGAAGCGGATCTGATGGCCGTTTAACGGCCAGGTATCGTCATGGACAAGAGCAAAGACGCTGGCTTGGCAGTGGTGCCGCGCCATGTGGCGATCATCATGGACGGTAATAATCGCTGGGCCAAGAAGCGCCTGCTGCCTGGCGTGGCCGGGCATAAAGCCGGTGTTGATGCGGTGCGAGCGGTTATTGAGGTGTGCGCCGAGGCCGGGGTCGAGGTGCTGACCCTGTTCGCCTTTTCCAGTGAGAACTGGCAGCGTCCGGCCGATGAGGTCAGTGCCCTGATGGAGCTGTTTCTCGGCTCTTTGCGCCGAGAAGCGAAAAAGCTCAACGACAATGACATCAGCCTGCGCATTATCGGCGATCGCTCACGTTTTCACCCCGAACTGCAGGCGGCCATGCGTGAGGCCGAGGCACAAACGGCAGGCGACAAGCGTTTTATCCTGCAGGTGGCGGCCAACTATGGCGGGCAGTGGGATATCGCTCAGGCTGCTCAACGCCTGGCGCGGGAAGTACAGGGTGGTCATCTGCGCCCCGAGGATATTACACCGGGGCTGCTACAGAGCTGCCTGGTAACCGGTGACCTGCCGTTGCCGGATATGTGTATTCGCACAGGTGGTGAGCACCGTATCAGCAATTTCCTGCTCTGGCAGTTGGCCTATACCGAGCTGTATTTCTCCGACCTGTACTGGCCGGATTTCAAGCACGATGCCATGCGTAAGGCCTTGGCCAATTTCGCCAGTCGCCAGCGTCGCTTTGGGAAAACCAGCGAGCAGGTCGCTGCAGAGGCGAGTCGCTAATGCTTAAGCAACGAATCATTACTGCACTGATCTTGCTGCCCTTTGCCCTGGGCGGTTTCTTTCTACTTGAGGGCGGCTGGTTTGCCCTGTTTATCGGTGCGGTGGTCAGTATCGGAGCCTGGGAGTGGACTCGTCTGATCGGTTTTACCGCCCAGGCGCAGCGTCTGGCCTATGCCGGGGGCGTTGCCATGCTTTTGGCCCTGCTCTATCTGTTGCCACAACTGGCGCTCTGGATATTGCTGCTTGGAGTCTGTTGGTGGGTGGTGGCTACGCTACTGGTACTGGGTTATCCGGGGAGTAGTCGACATTGGGCGAAATTACCGGTGCGCCTGCTGATCGGCGTGCTTATTTTGCTGCCGGCCTGGCAGGGGCTGGTACTGTTTAAGCAGTGGCCCCAGGCCAATGGGCTGATTCTGGCGGTGATGGTGCTGGTTTGGGGCGCCGATATCGGTGCCTATTTCGCCGGCAAGACCTTTGGCAAGCGCAAGCTGGCGCCCCAGGTCAGTCCCGGCAAAAGCTGGGAGGGGGTGTTCGGCGGGGTGCTGGTCACGTTGCTGATCTGCCTGGGGCTTGGCCTTTACCAGGGGTGGTCGTTCGGCAGTTTGTTACTGGCCTTGCTGGGTACTGTGCTGGTGGTCTCGATCTCGGTGGTGGGTGATCTCACCGAAAGCATGTTCAAGCGCCAGGCGGGAATCAAGGACAGCAGCAACCTGCTGCCCGGCCATGGTGGTGTGCTGGATCGTATTGACAGCCTGACCGCCGCTATTCCGGTATTCGCCGCGCTCCTATGGCTGGCTGGTTGGGGCACTCTGTGAGTTCCGTGCAGCAGATTACTGTGCTGGGGGCCACCGGCTCGATCGGTCTCAGCACCCTGGATGTGATTGCCCGGCACCCCGAGCGCTATCAGGTTTTTGCCTTATCCGGTTTCAGTCGTCTGGGCGAGCTGGAAGCCTTATGCATGATCTATCGCCCGCGCTTTGCCGTGGTGGCCGACAGTGCGGCGGCAGCGCATCTGCAGGGCAATCTGCTGGCGGCTGGGCTGTCCATCCGGGTCTTGCATGGCAAGGCCGGCTTGTGTGAAGTGGCTGCTCATCCCGAGGTGGATGCGGTGATGGCGGCCATTGTCGGTGCCGCCGGTCTGGAACCTACCCTGGCGGCCGTGCAGGCGGGCAAGAAGGTGCTGCTGGCCAACAAGGAGGCTCTGGTCATGTCCGGGGCCTTGTTTATGCAGGCGGTCAAGCGCTGTGGCGCAGTCCTGCTGCCTATCGACAGTGAACATAACGCCATCTTCCAGTGTCTGCCAGGTGACTATGGGCGCGGCCTGTCCCGTATAGGGGTGCGGCGCATCCTGCTGACCGCTTCCGGTGGGCCGTTCCGCGAAATGTCACTGGAACAGTTGGGCGACGTCAGTCCCGAACAGGCCTGCGCTCACCCCAACTGGTCGATGGGGCGCAAGATTTCGGTGGACTCGGCCAGCATGATGAACAAGGGCCTGGAACTGATCGAGGCCTGCTGGTTGTTCGATGCCCGGCCCAGCCAGGTCGAGGTGTTGGTGCACCCGCAGAGCGTGATCCACTCCCTGGTCGATTATGTCGATGGCTCGGTGCTGGCTCAGCTGGGCAACCCGGATATGCGTACGCCCATCGCCCATGCGCTGGCCTGGCCCGAGCGTATCGACTCGGGGGTGGCGCCGCTGGATCTGTTTGCCATTGCTCGTCTGGATTTTCAGGCTCCAGATGAGCGGCGTTTTCCCTGTCTGCGTCTGGCGCGGCAGGCGGCAGAGCAGGGCGGCACTGCGCCGGCCATGCTCAATGCGGCCAATGAAGTGGCGGTGGCAGCCTTTCTTGAGCGGCGCATTCGTTTTGTGGAAATCCCGAGTATCATCGAAAGGGTGCTGAACGCCGAGCCGGTTCGTCCGGTCGAAGATCTGGACGGCGTGCTGGCGGCTGATGCCCGTGCCCGTGAACTGGCCGAGTCCTGTCTGGGCTGACCTAGGTGGGGCCTGCAAAGCGGTACGGAGAGAGTAGATGAGCGCGCTGTATATGCTGGTCGGCACCCTGGTCGCCCTTGGGGTGTTGGTGACCTTCCACGAATTCGGGCATTTCTGGGTGGCGCGCCGCTGCGGGGTCAAGGTGCTGCGTTTCTCGGTGGGCTTTGGCAGCCCGTTGTTGCGCTGGCATGATCGCCAGGGTACCGAGTTTGTGATTGCCGCCATTCCCCTGGGCGGTTACGTGAAAATGCTTGATGAGCGCGAGGGCGATGTGCCGCCTGAGTGGCTAGAGCAGTCCTTCAACCGCAAGACGGTCCAGCAGCGTATTGCCATCGTTGCGGCGGGGCCTCTGGCAAATTTTTTCCTGGCCCTGCTGTTTTTCTGGTTCGTCGCCATGCTCGGCAGTCAGCAGGTGCGTCCGGTGATTGGCGCCGTGCAGGTCGAGAGCCTGGCCGAGCGCGCCGGCTTGCGCGAGGGGCAGGAAATCGTCGCGGTCAATGGCCAGGCCACACCAGGCTGGTCGGCGGTCAATCTGCAGCTGATTCGTCGTCTGGGTGAGAGCGGTACGCTGCAGATCAACGTGCGCGAGCCGGGCACCAGTGTTGACAGCGTGCGACATGTGCCGCTGGATAACTGGCTGCGTGGTGTCGATGAGCCTGAGCCCATCTCCTCCCTGGGTATTCGTCCCTGGCGTCCGGCAATTGCCCCGGTGCTGGCCCATCTCGACCCCGCGGGGCCGGCGGCTGCTGCAGGTCTGCTGACTGGCGACCGTCTGCTGGCGCTCAATGGTCAGCCGCTGGATGAGTGGCAGCAGTTGGTGGACAGGCTACGTGGCTTGCCTGGGCAGTCGGTCACCGTGCTACTGGAGCGCCAGGGCATGCGCCTGGAAAAGACCCTGGTGCTGGGTGTGCGCGGTGAGGCAGAAGCTCGTGTCGGCTATCTCGGGGCGGGCGTTCAGGGTG
>JBFHPI010000021.1:0-15041 GCA_041592855.1 Pseudomonas sp. | reverse complement strand
GGGGCGCTCAGGGGTTAATAAACCTGCGGGGTGTCACACTTTCCGCCATAGCTTTGCCACTGAGCTATTGCGTACAGGCAGTGATATTCGAACAGTACAGACCTTGCTTGGCCATGCCGATGTTCGGACAACGCAGATCTATACCCATGTCTTGGGTCAGGCTTTTGCCGGAGTGAGGAGTCCCCTGGGATAGAGCCTGATCTAACGGGCTGTTGATAGTCGTTGGCAAGGCCGCCAGCGCTAGGCAAAAACAGGCGAAAACCGCAGTTTACAAGTGGTAAATGAGCATTTGAGCCTGTTTTTAACCCTGTGATGGCAGCACAGGCCGTTTTTCAACAATCTGCTAATGGCTGACCCAGCGCTGGCGAGCCCAACCACTCAGGGCGTCCACTGCAAGTACCAGTATCAGCATGGCCAGAATCACCGTGGCGGCCTGGGCTTCCTGGAACAGGCTAAGGCTGACATAGAGCATTTGCCCCAGGCCGCCGGCCCCAACGAAGCCAAGTACGCTGGCCATGCGGATATTGTTCTCCCAGCGATACAGGGCATAGGCCAGCAGTTGCGGCCAGACGGTTGGCAGAGTGCCGTAGCAGAAGGCGGTGATGGCGCCGCCGCCGCTCAGTCGAATGGCCTCGGCTGGCTCGCACGGGGCGTTTTCCAGGGCTTCGGCGAACAGCCTGCCCAGTACCCCGGCGGTATGCAGGGCCAGCGCCAGGGTGCCGGCATTGGGGCCAAGGCCGGCAGCCAGTACCATCAGTGCGGCCCATACCAGTTCGGGAATGGCGCGCAGGGCGTTGAGGATCAGCCGGGTCAGGTGCAACGCCAGCGCACCTAAGCGTCCGGCGGCTGGCAGGGCCAGGACCAGTCCGAGTAGGGCTGCAAGCAGGGTGCCCATGGCGGACATGGCCAGGGTTTCCAGGGTGCCCTGGGCGATGGCTTTAAGGTGCGCAGGGGAGAAATCCGGCTGCATAAAACCCGAAGCGTACTGGCCCATTTGTTTCAGGCTGTCGCCGGCCAGCAGCTTGCCCAGGTCGATACCGAGAAAGCGAAACGACAGCACGACCGCCAGCAGCAGGCTCAGTAACAGGGCATAGGTTGGCCAGCGAGCGGGCGCTTTCATAGCAGTCTCGTACGCAGAACGCGGCTGACTTGATCGGCCAGCAGCACCAGGGCGAGGAAGGTCAGCAGCATGCTGGCCACTTCGCCGCCGGCAAACATGCGCATCGACAGGTCGATCTGCTGGCCCAGGCCGCCGGCGCCGACAAAGCCCATGACCACCGAGGCGCGGATTGCGCATTCCCAACGGTAAACCGTGTAGGACAGCATTTCAGCGGCTGCCCCGGGCAATACGCCATAGGCGAAGGCCATCAGGCGGCCGCTGCCGGCGTTCAGCAGGGCGTGGTTGGGGCGCGGATCCTGGGACTCGAAGATTTCCCCATAAATCTTGCCCAGCATGCCCGCGTAGGTAATGGCGATGGCCAGCACCCCGGCGGTCGGGCCGAGGCCCACGGCGCGCACGAATAGCAGCGCCCAGACGATTTCTGGAACGCTGCGTAGCACAATCAACAGGCCGCGCACTGGCCAGCGTGCCAGGCGTGCCCACCAGGCTGGCCGTCCACCCCGGTGTACGGCCGAAAGCGACAGGGCGCGGCTGGCCAACAGGGCGGCGGGGAGGGCGATCAGCAAGGCCAGGGCCATGCCGGCGGTGGCAATGGCCAGGGTCTCCAGGGTGGCGCGGCCGAGCAGGGCGAGAAAGTCGCGGTCGTGGGCCGGGGGCCAGAAGTCGGCGAGAAAAACGCCCATATTGCTGGCGTTGCCGGGCTCCAGTAGCACTGCGGGGTTCAGTTCGCTCAGCTGTAACCCTGGCCACAACAGCAGCAGAGCCAGGATCGTCAACAGCAGGCGCGGCAGGGCGGCCGGGTCGTGATGGGCGGGGTTCAGCATCGTGGAATCTGGATGCAGGTCGGTGCAGGGGGGGGCGAGGCGGGCAGGGCCTGCAACTGCTCGTTGGCGTACAGGGCGTCGAGTTGCTCCTGGCTGATCTGTGCGGGCGCCAGGTCGAAGAGAATCCGCCCTTCGCGTATCCCGATGATGCGTGGGAAGTGCGCCAGGGCCAGTTCCACGGCATGCAGACTGGCCAGCAGGGTTATGCCGCGACGCCTGGCTTCTTCGTTGAGGACGCCGAGGGTATGCCCGGCCAGTATCGGGTCCATGGCCGAGACAGGTTCATCGGCGAGGATCAGCTCGGGGGCCTGGTACAACACTCGGGCGATGCCGACCCGCTGCAGTTGGCCGCCGGAGAGCTGGTCGCAGCGCTGGAACAGCTTGTCGGCCAGATCCAGGCGTGCCAGGGCCGCGCGGGCAGCGGGGATATCCAGCGGATGCAGCAGGTTGAGCAGGCTGCGGGCGATGGACCATTGACCCAGCTTGCCGGCCAGCACGCTCGTCACCACGCGCTGCCGTGGTGGCAGGGGTGGCGCCTGGTGGATCAGGCCGATGCGCGCACGCAGGTGTTGCCGAGCGCGGGCCGAGAGCGTCCAGGGCTGTTGCCCGAGTAGCTCAATGCGACCGTTGCTCGGTTGCAGGGCGGTGGCCAGCAGGCGCAGCAGACTGGTTTTACCGGCGCCCGAGGGGCCAATAATGGCCACTCGTTCGCCAGGCTCTAACTGAAGTGTGATCCCGCTTAGCGCAACCTGGCCGTTGGCGTGGGTCAGGCCCACGCCAGACAGGCGCAGGCTCACTTCAACAGGCCGGCCGCGCGGGCTGCCTCTTCGATACCCTGGTAGTTCTCTGCGCGGGTTTCGATAAAGCGGCTGGCGCTCTGCAGATCGAGAATCGCCTTGTGCTCGGGGTTGGCCGGGTCAAGGGCCAGGAAGGCGGCTCTGATCTTGTCCTGCAGCGCTGCGTCGAGAGTACCGCGCGCGGTCCAGTTGTAGTCATAGTAGGGTGGGGTCGTGGCGATCACGCGCACCTTGTTGCTGTCCACCTTGCCGGCGGCGACCAGTTTGTCCCATACCGCGGCGTTGAGCACGCCACCATCGGCCTTACCGGCCTGCACCCAGGCTGCGGTGGCATCGTGGGCGCCGGAGTAGGCGATGCGGCTGAAG
The DNA here is from genome assembly GCA_041592855.1 of Pseudomonas sp. GTDB lineage: Bacteria > Pseudomonadota > Gammaproteobacteria > Pseudomonadales > Pseudomonadaceae > Aquipseudomonas. Next base: position 11,934 of record JBFHPI010000021.1, on the reverse strand, counting down.
AAATCCTCCGGTTTGATGCCGTCCTGCAGCATGAAATAGCGCGGCATCAGGCTGCCCGAGGTAGACGAGACCGAGCCAAAGGCAAAGGTCTTGCCCTTGAGGTCCTGCAGCGATTGCACCGCCGGGTCGGCGCTGATGATCTTGCTGGTGAACTTCTCGTCTTCGGCACGCTGTACCAGGGGTACGGCATTGCCGGTTTTCAGGTGGGTTTGGACGAAGGTGAAGCCACCCAGCCAAGCCAGGTCGACGCGGTCGGCGGCCAGGGCCTCGACCACAGCCGCGTAGTCAGCCACCGGAATAAACTGCACCTTCATATCCAGTTGCTGTTCCAGGTAGGCCCCCAGGGGCTTGAACTTGCGCAGCAGTTCGGTGGGGGCTTCGTCGGGGATGGCCGAAACCTTGAGGACATCGGCCGCGTGGCTGAATACGGCGGAAACGGACAGGGCGAGGCCGGCGGCGAGCGCCAGGGTGTGCTTGAGCATGGGGTTCTCCGGTTCAATAGCGGGGAAAGCCGGCGGAGTATAGAGCAATCCTTGTCCAGCGAGCAGCCGGGGAGGCCGTTATGCTGGGTTAAGATAGGCGCATCTACCAGTAGGAGTTTCCCTATGTCTGCCTCTTTGCCCGCCCTGGCCTTTGCCGGCATTGGTCTGATGGGTCTGCCGATGTGTCGCCGCTTGTTGGCCGCCGGTTACCCCCTGAGTGTCTGGAATCGCAGCCCGGATAAGTGTGCCCCGCTGCAGGCCGAGGGCGCCCATGTCGTGGAAACTCCGGCCGAACTCTGTGCCGAGGCCAATATCGTCATGCTCTGCCTGGCCAATACCGAGGTGGTGCGTGAGGTGGTGTTCGGCTCCGGCGGCATCGTCGAGGGGGCTCGTCCCGGTCAGTTGCTGGTGGACTTTTCCAGCCTGGAGCCGGCCGCCACTCGGGAGATGGCCGCCGAGCTTGAAGCGCGTAGCGGCATGCACTGGATGGATGCGCCGGTCTCCGGGGGTACTCCGGGTGCTGCCAATGGCACCCTGGCGATCATGGCCGGTGGCCGGGAGGCGGACATTGCGCGGGCAAGGCCGATTCTCGCCCACCTGGGCCAGCGCCTGACCCGTATGGGCGAAGTGGGGGCCGGCCAAGTGACCAAGGTGTGCAACCAGATGATTGTCGCCTGCAATGCCCTGGTGATTGCCGAGGTGGTGGCCCTGGCCGAGCGCAGTGGCGTGGATGCGAGTCTCCTGGCCGAGGCCCTGACCGGCGGTTTTGCCGACTCCAAGCCGCTGCAGATTCTTGCGCCGCAGATGGCCACCAGTGAGTTCGAGCCGATCAAGTGGCATGTACGCACCCTGCTCAAGGACCTGGATACGGCGGTCAAACTGTCTCGCGAGCAGGGCAGCGCCATCCCCATCAGCGGCCTGGCGGCGCAGCTGATGCGCCTGCACGGCAGCCAGGGTCATCTGCAGCATGACCCGGCCACCCTGGTGCAGCTTTATCGGGACGCACAGCCATGAAGATCGCCGCCAACCTGTCGCTGCTGTTTACCGAGCTGCCATTGCGCGAGCGTATTCTGGCAGCGCGGGTTGCCGGCTTTGCCGGAGTGGAGATTCAGTTCCCCTACGAGTTGCCGGCCCTGCTGCTCAGGGAGTTGCTCGAAGCCGCCGGCCTGCCTCTGGTGCTGATCAATCTGCCGGCTGGCGACCTGATGAGTGGCGGGCCGGGGCTGGCAGCGGTACCGGCGCGCCAGGCCGAGTTCGAAGCGGCCCTGCAGCAGGCCCTGAGCTATGCGGCCATGGTGCGCCCGGCCAAGGTCAATGTGCTGCCAGGGCGCCTGGCCGAGGGCGTCAGCCGAGAGTCAGCTATGGCCTGCCTGATCGGCAATCTGCGACAGACGGCCGAGGCCTTCGCCCGGCTCGGCATCGAAGTGCTGGTGGAGGCGATCAATCCTCTGGATATGCCGGGCTTTCTGATCAATACCCCAGAGCAGCTGGACGAGTTGCTGCGTGCGGTGGATCAGCCCAACCTGACGGCCCAGTACGACCTTTACCATATGGCCCGTCAGGGGCTGGATCTGCTCGCCGGTATCCGGCTGCTGGGCAAGCGAATTGGCCATGTGCAGTTCGCCGACTGTCCGGGGCGCGGCGAGCCGGGTACGGGAGTTGTGGATTTCACAGCGGCACTCGGGGCCTTGCGCAGCATCCAGTACGAGGGCTGGTTGGGCGCCGAGTATCGACCCGGGCCTGAAGGCACCCAGGCCGGGCTGGGCTGGCTGGCCCAGTGGCGGGCGCAGCAGGGCTGACATCTGCCTGGCCAATCGGTGCGCCGGAGTGTGATCAGTGCAGTTCAAGGTGGTAAGATCGCCGACCAGTTGCATGCCGCTCAGCCTTGGCTGTGTGGCCTTTCAGGCCTGCAGCGCCGACCTTTTCAACCCCATTCAGGAAGCCCGTATGAGCATCAAATCGGATAAGTGGATTCGCCGCATGGCGCTTGAGCACGGCATGATCGAGCCCTTTGTCGAGCGTCAGGTACGCACCGAAGGTGATGAGCGCCTGATTTCCTATGGGGTATCGAGCTACGGCTACGATGTGCGCTGCGCCGATGAATTCAAGGTGTTCACCAATATCAATTCGGCCACTGTCGACCCGAAGAACTTCGACGAGAAGAGCTTTGTCGATGTGAAAAGCGACGTCTGCATTATCCCGCCCAACTCCTTCGCGTTGGCTCGTACCGTGGAGTACTTCCGTATTCCCCGCGATGTATTGACCATCTGCCTGGGCAAGAGCACCTACGCGCGCTGCGGCATTATCGTCAATGTCACGCCGCTGGAGCCGGAGTGGGAAGGCCACGTGACCCTGGAGTTCTCCAACACCACCACCCTGCCGGCGAAGATCTACGCCAACGAAGGTGTGGCGCAGATGCTGTTCCTGCAGTCGGACGAGGCCTGTGAAGTGTCGTACAAGGATCGTGGCGGCAAGTATCAGGGTCAGCTGGGTGTGACCCTGCCCAAGGCCTGAGTGAGTGCGATCTGCTGCGCGTCGGCCCTGCTGCGTTAAAAACAGGCTCGGACTGCTCATTTACAACTCGTAAACTCCGCGTCCATGCCGTTTTGACCAGCCGGAGGCTGTTACTAACGTAGCGCCTTGCATAGCTCTAGCTCGCGAGATCTTCAACAGGCTCTGATTAATGCGAGTCAACAAGAAAAGCCGGGCAGTGCCCGGCTTTTTGCTGCGTGCTCGATTCAAGGCACTAAGGGCAGTTCGCGCTTATGCCGGGTGGCGTCATAGGTCCGCACGATGCTGGCATAGGCCTGTTCGCTGACCGGCTGGCCATGCAGAAAGGCGTCGATCTCGGCGTAGGTCACGCCATGGGCCTCTTCGTCCGGTTTGCCCGGGCGCAGTTCTTCCAGGTCGGCGGTTGGGGTTTTCATCACCAGATGCTCGGGGGCGCCCAGGTGGCGGGCGATGGCCCGTACCTGGCCTTTGACCAGGCCGGACAGTGGCGCCAGGTCACAGGCGCCGTCACCGAACTTGGTGAAGAAGCCCATCACTGCTTCGGCTGCATGGTCGGTGCCGATCACCAGGCCGTTATTGGCATTGGCGATGGCGAACTGGGCAACCATGCGGATGCGCGCCTTGATATTGCCGGTGACGAAGTCGCGGCGGGCATCGCTGAGCTGCTGCAGGTGGGCGACTTGTGCCCCCAGACCGAGGACGCTCCCGGAAATATTAACGGTGTCTTCCTCGTCGGCGCGGATAAAGCGCAGCGAGTCCTGGGCATCCTGCTCGTCATGCTGGGTGCCGTGGGGCAGGCGCACGGCGATAAACCGATAGGCGCTGTCGCCGGTCTCAACCCGCAGCTCCTCCACCGACAGCTGCGCCAGGCGCCCGGCAGTCAAGGAATCGACCCCGCCGCTGATCCCCAGTACCAGCACCTTGAGCCCGGCGTTACGCAGGCACTGCTTGATAAAGGCCTTGCGCCGCTCGATCTCGTGGATCAGGGCGGTCTCGTCGGCGAAGGGCGGCACCACATCGAGCGCGGTGGCGATTTCGGCTTGGCGATTGCTCATATCTGGAGTCCTTGGCAAGAGGGCGTTTCGGCTGCTGCCAAGCTTACTGTGATCCGGCGCGAATGGGCAGGCCAGAGAGGCTGGATAAAAGGCGGGATAAAAAATAGGCGCCAGAGGCGCCAGGAGATTTCACACGATGCACAGTCTCTGAGTGACCCTGATCGGGAAAGTTCAGTGTGTTGATTTGAAATGGCCATTATTTTTGCAGCGCTGCTCGGGCCGCAGGTGCGCTGGCTGTAAAAAAGAAAAGGCGCCAGAGGCGCCTTAAACGATGATCTATGGAGTAGGTCGAATACTGTGACTTGCGCTTCGGCGGATTAGTTCAGTGATGCCGACGAACGGTCATTAACGGGTCGGCAACAGAATCAGTCGACGGTTGCCATAGGCCTTGTCCAGATTCTCCGCGCGGAAGGGGAAGGTCATGTACTGGCCCTTGCGCCAGGCCTCGATACCGTCCGCGTAGTGGCGGCTGGCGGGGTTGCCGGACTGACCGGAGCTGTTGAGGCCGATCAGCGGCTCAGGGGCAGCGAAGTCGACGACGATGCGCATGGCCGGAATCAGCCAGGTGTCGAACTTCTGCCCCCAGTGGTAGGCCGAAACGTTCAGGGTGCTGTGGTCGCCGCCGGCGGGGTAGGGGCCGCGATCCAGATAACCCTTGAGCGCGCCTATGCTGTTGCGCTGGCTGGCACTCAGGTTTGGGGCCATTTTGCTGCTGTCGCTGACCCACTCATAGCGGTGCAGCTTGCCCCATTGCCAGGCGCGCCGATCCACGCCGATGCGTTGCTCCAGCAGGCTGACGGCAGCCGCCAGGCTGCGGGCGAGAATGGCCGGCTTGTCTTCCCGTTGCGCGGTGCGTACATCGTTCCAGAACGGGCTGTCGTCGCGGCCCAGCAGGTGATCGGCCTGGGCCGAGCAGGAGGCGTTGGCGGTTTCCACCAGGGCCTGCCAGGCCGGGCTGGTGTCCGGGCCCAGTTCGTCGAGAAAGATGGCCCGGGCACTTTCATGCAGGAAGGCGCCATACAGCGCGGCATCGGCGGATTCGGCGGCCAGCTTGCCGTCGAAGGCCAGCAGGCGCTGCAGGGCTTCATCGGCCTTGCTCCGCTCGCTTGGTTGCAAAGCGGCGATGGCCTGGCGCAGCGGGTCGTGCATGCCGGGGTCGTTGAACATGGCCTGCAACTTGGCGACGAAGGGGGAGCGCTGATCATACTGCATGGCGATCATGCTCTGCCGGTCGTGGCGGCCGCTGCCGGCCAGTTCGGCGATACGCTCGGCGCGCTCCGGGTAATACCAGGAGTTGGACAGCTGCATGCCATAGCCGCGTGGCACTGTGCGCTGGTTGGCGGTGCCCAGCCAGCCTTGCGGCGGATCTTGATCATAGGGGTGCAGCATGGGGTCGGCGAAGCCATCCCAGGCGTACTGGCTGTTCCAGCCTGGCGAGGGGATCAGGCCCAGGCCGGCACGGCGGTTGGGGTAGCGCCCTGTGACCTGCCAGCCGATATGGCGTTCGTCGGCGAAGACGATATTCAGCGGCATGGCGCGTATCTCGCGGGCGGCATCGAAGGCCTGCTCCACCGACTGGGCGCGGGACAGGTCGAAGAAGGCGTCCAGGCTACGGTCCGCATCGAAGGGCGCGGTCTGCAGGGCCAGGCCGTAGCCGCTTTGCAGCTGCAGGGGCTGCAGCGGGTACTTGCGCTCACCCAGTACCGAGTTCAGCAGTGGCCCGTGGCGGGTTTCATAGAGTGTTTCTCGAACTGGTCGCTGGCCCTTGATAAAGAAGGTTTCCTGGCGTTCCCGGGCCGGCAGCCACTGACCGTCGGCCAGGTAATAGAGGCGTCCGTTCTGGCGTTTGACCTGCTCCAGAAACAGGTCCTGATTGTCGCCCATGACCATGGTCATGCCCCAGGCCAGTTTGCCGTTGAAACCGGCCACCACCGCCGGCACACCGGCGATGGACACCCCCGCGGCCGAGTACTTGGGCGAGCGGATATGCACGAAGTTCCACACCGAGGGCAGCGACAGCGGCAGGTGGGTGTCGTTGGCCAGCAGGCTCTTGCCACTGCGCGTGCGCTGCGGAGCGATGGCCCAGTTGTTGGAGGCAGCCACGCCAAGCATATGTTCCTGGCTGAACTGACTGAGAGCTGCGCCTATGCTCTCCAGCGCGGCCAGCTCACCCTTGAGGTTGAGCCCCTTGAGCTTTTCGGCCTCCTCGAAGGGCAACGGCTCGTCCGGGTAGCTGGGCAGCAACCAGGCCAGGTTGTCGCTGCCCACGCGCTGGGCCAGGATCAGGCTGGCGATTTCTTCCTGCAGATTGACCGACAGGCCGAAGTTGAGCAGGCAGAACACCAGCACCGAGTCTTCGGGTGTCCAGTAGGCCGGGCGATAGCCGGACTCGGCCAGGTCCATCGGCAGTTTGTCGCGGTAGCGGAACAGGTAGGCATTGACGCCGCGGGCATAGACCTCGAAGAAACGCTTGAGCCGCGGCGAGGCGCCACGATACAGCTGCTCGGCGCTGACACGCAGGTTGACAGCGCGCATAAAGCGGTCGATTTCCAGCACACCGGGACCGGCCATCTCCGCCAGACGACCCTCGGCCATCAGACGCAGGCCAACCATCTGGCTGAGGCGGTCGCTGGCATGCACATAGCCCAGGCTGAACAGGGCGTCATGGAAGGTATTGGTCTCGATCAGTGGCATGCCCAAAGCATTGCGGCGGATCACCACGCTCTGGGCCAGGCCCTTGATCTGCTGGCTGCCCTGATCCGGTGGCACGCTGGCGGCATAGCGGCTGTTGAGGAAGGACTGACAGCCGCTCAGCGCGATGGCGCCGCTCAGGCTGGCAATCAGGCCCAGCTGGGCCAGAGGACGAAACGCACGCGCAGGCATGCTGCAGCTCCTTGCAGAACGAGAAAAGCCTGGCACTGCCAGGCTTGGGTGGATCACACGTTAGACAGTCATCACTGCCCTGGCAAGGCCGATTCAGGCGCGCTTGCGCGGTTGCTCCAGGCCTTCGTCCAGCAGCCAGCGGGCGGCGCTGCGAGCAGCGGCCTTGTGCTGCAGCTCCAGCTCGTTGAAGCGCTTTTCGTGCTGGCGCCGTTGCTGCTTGTCCAGGGCCTTCCAGGCCGAGTGGGTGGGCACCTCGGCGGTAGCCTCGAAGAGCAGGTGGAACACTTCACAGCGCTGGTCGCGGCTGAGCTGGCTGTCGTAGTTATCCAGCAGCACCTTGATGCGGATGGCGCCTTCGATCAGCGGCAGCTGGCCTTCCAGCAAGCTGCCGGCGAGGATCTGCAGATCGCCGCCGATGCGTTCCAGGCGTTCACGCTCGGCCTTGGCCTGGGCACGCTGGCGGGCCCAGACCTGGCGCCACAGATACAGGGCGTAGCCGGCCAGGCCTGCAATCAGCAGACCGCCGAGCATCCAGGCCAGATAAACAGGGCTCATGGCCGACTCAGGCACCATGACACTTCTTGAATTTTTTCTGGCTGCCGCATGGGCAAGGGTCGTTGCGGCCGACGTCCTTCAGGGCGTTGCGCACCGGCTCCTGGTGGCCGTGATTGCAGTGCGGCCCATGCACGTGATCATGGCTGTGATCGTGATCGTGATTGCAGTCGGGGCCGTGAACGTGGGGTTGCTGGGTCATGCAGAACTACTCCGGGATGTAATCGCCGGGAATTATCTCGCCATTGCGCGACATATGCACGCTGCGACCGAACATCCAGCCCGTCTTTACACTGCCCTGCAGGCGATAGGGGATGGGCTTGTCCGGTTTTTCCAGGGCTTTGACGATCTGCCGAAGATGGCGCCAGAGGTTGGTGCGCACCGGCACGTCGAAGCTGTGATGGCCATGGGCGGGAACGCTAAAGCGGGTGGTTGACTCGCCAGTCGCCAGCGGCACATTGTTGAGGTGCACCACATAGTCGAGACCGCGCACCGGCAGGCTGAAATTGTTGGGGTTGTCGATGCGAAAGCGCAGGGTGAATTGCTGCTCCAGCAGTTTGGCCTTGACCACGTCCACCTTGACCAGGCGGACTTCTGGATCCTTGAAGTTTCCTGGCGTGCTTGAACAGCCGCCGAGACCCGCGAGGAGGCAGAACAACGGTATTAGGCTAAGAATTCTTATCGTTTGCGCCTGATAAAACATTGCATACTCCGAATGACGCATCAGTGTAACAAGCAAGTGCCCGCCTGCAACCTGTTGTAGGGGCAAAAAAACCTGCGCCATACTGGAGTGCAAATAGGACAGGAGTATGACCATGGCCCGTTACGAGATCGCTTTTTCGGCGCAGCTGGTGCCAGGGGCGCAGCTGGAGTCGGTCAAGGCCAATCTGGCCAAGTTGTTTCAGGCTGATGCCCAGCGTCTGGACCTGTTGTTCTCCGGTCGACGCATTGTCATCAAGAGCAATCTGGATGAGGCGGCCGCGGAAAAATACCGCTCCACGCTTGAGCGGGCCGGCGCGCTGGTCGAGGTCTGTGCCATCCCTGAAGAAATCGAGGAGATCGAGTTGGCTCCGCCGCCCGAGCCGGCCACGGCCCCAGCGTTAGCCTCGCCGCAGCCGGTGAAGGCATCTGCGCAGGGGGCATCGGGGCGTTTGCAGGTTGCCCCGCGGGATGAATATATGGCGGCCTTTGTCGGTGTTGATGCGCCCGATTTCGGCATGGCCCCCCTGGGCAATGATCTGCAGGACGACAAGCCGGATGTGGCGCCCCCGCCCCTGGATCTGTCGCAGTTCAGCCTGGCGCCGGTGGGCAGCGATATGGGTGAGGCGAAAAAGGCTCCGGCAGGTCCGCCACCGGATATCTCCCATATCAAGCTGCAGGAATAACGGCCCTCAGTTGAAATAGGGCGCGCAACACTTCTTGAATTTTTTCCCGCTGGCGCAGGGGCAGGTGTCATTGCGACCGGTCTTGAGTGGCACGGTCGGATCGATAAAGAACCAGTCTCCGTTGCATACGACGAAGGCCGAGCGTTCGCGGTGACTGTGTTCGCCCTGGGCATCGCGCCAGCGCGCGACGAATGTCACATAGGCGTGGGCGGGGTTGCCGGCTTGTGGTTCATGGCTTTCCACCTCAAGGCCCAGCCATTCGCTGCTCTGACTCCAAACGCTGATGGCCTGACGATCCAGCCCGGCCTGCTGCGCGGGTAGGGTGGTTTGTAGCAGATAATCGATCAGCCCCAGGGCATAGGCGCTATAGCGCGAACGCATCAGCGCTTCGGCAGTCGCCGGGCGCTGGCCATCGTGGTACTGGCCGCAGCACTGCGTCAATGGCAGAGCGCTGCCGCAAGGGCAAGATGCGTTCGTCATCGGTTTACCACCAGTACTTGCCGAAATTTTCCGGGTTGGCCCAGAACTTGGCATTTAGCCAGTCCGGCACCTGCTTGTAGTCGAGCAGGTCGTAGGTGAACAGGTGCAGGGTCTGTTGCTCACGTTGGAACTGCTCGGCGGCCTGCAGGGCCAGGGCGAAGAAGTCGGTTTCCTGCCAGGCGCAGGCTGCCAGATCGACCAGCACAGCCATGCGGCTGGCATTGAGATTGCGGATGCCGCCGAGCAGCTCCAGGCCCTGGCGCTTGGGCAGATGCTCCAGGCAGTCGACCACCAGGGCCAGGTCGTAGCGGTGGCTGGCCAGCTCGGCTGACAAGGGTGCGGCTGGCGCCAGGCTAATCTGGCAGTGCTCATGGGCCTGGGCAAAGGCTGTCACGGCGGGCAGCTCGCTGGCCCCCAGCAATAGCAGGTGTTTGGGCTGATAGCGCTGCAACAGGGCGGCGACGGCTTGCTGGGGCGTACGGGTGGCAAGTTGAGCGGTCATCTGGGGTCCTCGGGCGGTGCGCCAAGACTAGCCTGAGCGGATGGCTATGGATAGCACGGAGCAGCGCCGGTTATGGCGATAGTACTGCACAGTGCAGGGGCGATGCCTGGGCTCCCCCGAGGCACCGCGCTGCAGCCGTACCATGCCGAGATTAATGTCATAAAAAGCGCTGGAAACTGCAGTATCTCTGGCAATTTGGCCGGCACAGGTCTTTACTTCGTGGTTATCGGTTTATGCCGATTTACCAATAGGAGACGTAATTTATGAGCATCACTAGGAAAGCATTACCCCTGATTGTTGCCAGCACCCTGTTGACGGGTTGCGCCGGCCTGCAGAAAACCGATTGGCCGACCTGCGCGGCTGTTGGTGGTGTTGGTGGTGCAGCGTTGGGCGCGATTGAAAGCTCGACCTGGGCCGCTGGTGGCGCTGTGGTCGGTGCCGGTATGGCGGCGGCTTATTGCTGGGTGCATGGCGCCGGCGAAGAGCAGGTGGCGATGGTTGAGGAAGTCGTCGAAGAAACTCCGATGGCCGAACCGGCTGAGGCCGTGCGTGTGGAACTGGACGTCAAGTTCGATTTCGACCGTGCGGTGGTCAAGCCTGAAAGCTATGGTGACATCAAGAACCTCGCCGACTTTATGAGCCAGTTCCCGCAGACCACTACCGTGGTTGAAGGGCACACCGACTCCGTCGGCAGTGATGCTTACAACCAGGGCCTGTCCGAGCGCCGTGCCAATGCCGTGCGTGATGTACTGGTCAACCAGTACGGTATCGGTGGCGAGCGCGTCAACGCCGTAGGTTACGGTGAAAGCCGTCCGGTGGCCGATAACGCCACTGCCGAAGGCCGTGCCATCAACCGTCGCGTTGAAGCCGAAGTCGAAGCGCGTCAGTAAGCGGTAAACCAAGGCCGGCGCTGCGCAATCTCTGCAGCGCCGGCCTTGTCGATTGTGGTACCTGGGTCTTTACTCCTTAGTGACCGGCAACGACCGGTATGACAGGAGATTCCACCATGAGATCCAGATTTCTAACGGGGGTGACCCCCATTCTCTTGGTCAGCAGTGTTCTTTCGGGGTGCGTCACAACTTCCAGTACGGGAGATGCGCCGCTTAACCAAGGGAACTGGCCCCTGTGCACAGCGATTGGTGGTCTGGCCGGCGGCGGCCTTGGCGCAATCGAAAGTTCCACCTGGGCAGCCGGTGGTGCGGTGGCCGGTGCGGTCATCGGCACGCTGATCTGTTACGCCCAGGATGGTGATGAAGACGGCGATGGTGTGTTCGACCGCCGTGATCGTTGCCCCGGCACACCACCCAATACCCCTGTCCATCACAATGGCTGTCCGATCAAGGAATATGCCAGCGCTCCTGCTCCGATGGAGCCTGAGCCGGAGCCCATGACCGAAGCGGTCAGGGTTGAGCTGGACGTGAAGTTCGACTTCGACAAGGCTGTGGTCAAGGAGGACGGTCAGGGCGATATCCAGAGTCTGGCCGACTTTATGAAGCAATATCCGCAAACCTCGACCACCGTTGAAGGCCATACCGACTCGGTGGGCAGCGATGCCTATAACCAGAACCTGTCCGAGCGGCGTGCCAATGCCGTGCGCGATGTGCTGGTCAACCAGCATGGCATCGACAGCGGTCGTGTTTCGGCGGTGGGCTACGGCGAGGCGAGGCCCATAGCGGACAATGACAGCGATGCCGGGCGTGCCCTTAATCGTCGGGTTGAGGCGGCGGTTGAAGTCGTACCCTAGCCGGCAGCGTTCAACGGTGCCTTAGCGCGCCGTGAAATTTGCGTCCCCAGGCCGCGCTTGTTTGACTCAGTGAGCCACTGCAGCTGAGTTGACGGGCGCGGCTTTTATTTGGCTGTCAGCACTGATCCCCCGGCTATTACCCCAGGATGCGTCCAGCACAGCCACGGATAAGCCCCTGGCCGTGTGCCGGCAAAGCAGTTAAGGTGCGTGCAAACTAGAATCTACGGGGGCTGCGATGAAAGCGTTGACGATGCTGGGCAAGGGGGTAACCGCGCTGTTTTGGGGGGTGGTGCTGGCCAATCTGCTGCAACCCTTTGCGCAGCCCTTTGCCCTGCTCTTG
>JBFHPI010000020.1:0-15041 GCA_041592855.1 Pseudomonas sp. | reverse complement strand
TCCGGCAGGGCTTCTTTCTTCTCGGTGATATTCGGCCAGATTTCTGCCAGGTCGGCGTTCAGCTCGATATATTCCTGCTGATCTTCCGGCACCTCGTCTTCGGAGAAGATGGCCTGGGCCGGGCACTCGGGCTCGCACAGGGCGCAGTCGATGCACTCGTCCGGGTGGATCACCAGGAAATTCGGGCCTTCGTAGAAGCAGTCAACCGGGCAGACTTCCACGCAGTCGGTGTATTTGCATTTGACGCAGTTGTCGGTAACGACGAAGGTCATGTCTGATTCTCTCCTCGGGGCCAGTCTTCCCGTTCTATGCGGGCTTGAGCAAGCAGGCTAGTGGCGCGGCTCAGGCTTTAAGCCGGGCAGTCATAAAAATGCGCGCGATTCTATCAGTTTGTTCGCGGCTGCGTTAGAAGCGTGTCTTCCATGTATATAACAGTTCCAGCGCCTTGCGCGGCGTCAGATCATCCGGGTTGATCTTGTGCAATTCCTCCAGCAAGGGATGCGGCAGGCTGGCGAACAGGTCGCTTTGTAGCGGCGCGGGGACCTGGCCGTTGTTCAATGCTGGCGGCAGGTCGTGGGGCAGGCTGGTGGTTTCCAGGCGCGCCAGGTGCTCGCGGGCGCGCAGGATGACTTCATTCGACACCCCCGCCAGCTGGGCCACGGCCAGGCCGTAGCTCTGGCTGGCGGGACCGGGCAGGACGTGGTGCAGGAAGACAATGCGCTCGTTGTGCTCGGTGGCGTTGAGGTGCACGTTGGCCACCCGTGGCTGACTTTCCGGCAGCACGGTCAGCTCGAAATAGTGGGTGGCGAACAGGGTCCAGGCGCGCAGGCTGGCCAGCTGTTCGGCGGCGGCCCAGGCCAGGGACAGGCCGTCGAAGGTGCTGGTGCCACGGCCCACTTCGTCCATCAGTACCAGGCTGCGTGCACTGGCGTTGTGCAGGATATTGGCGGTTTCGCTCATCTCCACCATAAAGGTCGAGCGCCCACCGGCCAGGTCGTCACTGGAGCCGATGCGAGTGAAGATACGGTCCACCAGGGACAGTTCGCAGGCGGCGGCCGGCACATAGCTGCCGATATGGGCCAGCAGCACGATCAGTGCAGTCTGGCGCATATAGGTGGACTTACCGCCCATGTTCGGTCCGGTGATGATCAGCATGCGCTGGTCATCGTCCAGGCTCAGGTCGTTGGCCACAAAGGGCGTGGTCAATACCTGCTCGACCACCGGATGGCGGCCCTGCTCGATACGCATGCAGGGCTCATCGACGAAGCGTGGACGGTTCAGATCCAGGTTCAGGGCCCGTTCGCCCAGGTTGCTCAGCACATCCAGTTCGGCCAGAGCCGCAGCGCTGTCCTGCAGTGGCCCGAGGTGACCGATAAGGCGTTCCAGCAGGGCTTCGTAGAGCATCTTCTCGCGGGCCAGGGCGCGGCTCTTGGCCGACAGCGCCTTGGCCCCGAATTCCTTGAGCTCCGGGGTGATAAAGCGTTCGGCGCCTTTCAGGGTTTGGCGGCGGATATAGTCAGCCGGGGCCGATTCGGCCTGCTTGCTCGGTAGCTCGATAAAGTAGCCGTGCACCCGGTTGTAGCCGACCTTGAGGTTGGCCAGGCCGGTGCGCGCCTTTTCCCGCGCCTCCAGATCGATCAGGAACTGCCCGGCGTTCTCGCTCATGGCCTGCAGTTCGTCCAGTTCGGCGTCATAGCCGGTCTTCAGTACGCCGCCGTCGCGAATCACCGCCGGTGGGTTGTCGATAATGGCGCGGGCCAGCAGCTCGGCCAGTTCCGGGTAGGTGCTGACGCTGGCGGCCAGGGCGCCCAGATGGGGTGCCTCCAGATTGGCCATGGCCATCTGCAGTTCCGGCAGGGCGGCCAGGGCATCGCGCAGGCGTGCCAGGTCCCGGGGGCGGGCGTTGCGCAGGCCGATGCGGGCGAGGATGCGCTCCAGATCGCCGATTTCCTTGAGCAGTGGCTGCAAAGTCTCGAAGCGGTAGCGTTCCAGCAGGCAGGCGATGGATTCCTGACGCGCTTCGAGAATGCTGCGGTCACGTAGCGGACGGTTCAGCCAGCGGCTGAGCAGGCGGCTGCCCATGGCGGTCTGGCAGCGGTCGACCACCGATTGCAGGGTGTTCTCGCGTCCGCCGGCCAGGTTGATATCCAGCTCTAGGTTGCGCCGGCTGGCGCCATCGAGGATCACCGTGTCGTCCAGGCGCTCATGGCGCAGGCCGCGCAGGTGCGGCAGGGCAGTGCGCTGGGTTTCCTTGGCGTAGGCCAGCAGGCAACCGGCGGCGCCGATGGCCAGGGTCAGGTTCTCGCAGCCAAAGCCTTTGAGGTCCTGGGTGCCGAACTGCTGGCACAGGCTCTTGAAGGCGCTGTCGCGCTCGAAGTCCCAGGGGGCACGGCGACGGGCGCCACGGCGCTTTTCCGCCGGCAGATCCTGGGGCCAGTCGTCGGGGATCAGCAACTCGGCCGGGTTAAGGCGCTCCAGTTCGGCCAGCAGGTTCTCCCAGCCCTTGATTTCCATCACGCTGAAACGGCCGCTGGTGATATCCAGCACCGCCAGGCCGAACAGGCGCTCGTCGCCCAGTACGGCCGCCAGCAGATTGTCGCGGCGCTCATCGAGCAGGGCTTCGTCGCTCACTGTGCCGGGGGTGATGATGCGCACCACCTGGCGCTCCACCGGGCCTTTGCTGGTGGCCGGATCGCCGATCTGTTCGCAGATCACCACCGACTCGCCGAGCTTGACCAGCTTGGCCAGATAGCCCTCCAGGGAATGGAAGGGAATACCGCACATGGGAATCGCCTGGCCGGCGGATTGGCCCCGGGCCGTCAGGGTGATATCCAGCAACTTGGCGGCTTTTTTCGCATCTTCGTAGAAGATCTCGTAGAAGTCGCCCATGCGGTAAAACATCAGCTCGTTCGGATGCTGATTCTTCAGCTTCCAGTACTGCTGCATCATGGGGGTGTGGGCGGAAAGGTCTGCGGTCGACTTGCTCATCGTTGGCTGACAAGGGCTCGGCAATGCGGGGCCGCGGCAGGGCGGCCAGCCGCAGGGTGGGCTGGGGGTGCCGAGATGGCTGGTACGCCCGGGGCACCCGCGAAAGCCGGCAAGATTAGCATGGCTTAGGATGCAGCGCAGTGCGGGACTGAGCGCCACGCAGGTCCGCGCTGGGACGAGGCCCTGCGTCCATGAGGTGTGCCTGCGACGTAGGGGCGCACAGTGCCCGGCAAAAGTCCCACTCGAGCGGAAAACGACATAGAATCGCGCTGCTTTCAGCCTGTGCGAGAACTCAACCATGCAAGACGTGAATCCCATTCCCCTGATTCTCACCGCCATCGTCACGGTATGCGCCACCGTGGCCACCCTCGGTTACTACGGCTACCTGCATTTCGCCAAGGAAGAGGATGCCTTGCTGCTCGCCGATTTCACCATGCTCAAGACCGTGCCTGGCGAGGATTACCGCCTCTCCCTGAAGCCGGCCAATCAGGTTGGCCAGTGCATCGACGGCGTATTGGTGCTGTTCGACCTGCAGCAACGCGGCTTGACGGGGGTGCTGGTGGACAACAAGAAGCGCGCCGTACGTTGCAATGTAGGTGAAGTCGAAGAGTAAGCCTCAGCTGGCCTGATCGAGCTGCTCACTCAGGCGTGCCAGATGCTGGCGCGACAGGGCGAGAAAGCGTGGGGTCAGGCCGATGTCCTCATGAATGGGATCACCCTGCTCATCAAGGGCCACCACCTTGCTGCCTTTTACATAGGGCAGGCTGCTTTCCAGCTCCTCTAGCGCCGCACCGATCAATTCGCCAAGCAGCTCTTCGATATGATGCTTGGGGTACATCTCCTGCAACGCCGCCAGGCGTGCGGCCGCTTCCAGTTCCAGGCGGATATGGTAGGGCGTGGGGTTTAGACGACCTTTACCGTTACGCTCCCAGTGTGGGACCAGTTCGCGAATCTTCATATTGGCCTCCATTGCGCCTGTAGACACCTTACAGACTAGTCCTTTGCGCGCGCTCTGCAGTGCGCTGTCGCGCTCTTGTAAGAAGTCGCCGCGCTGGGCACTCTACGAACATGGATGGAGAGCGGAGGCATCGGACATGGCAGAGATAGACGCGCGCTTGCGCGAGGATGTGCATGAACTTGGCGAGCTGTTGGGGCATACCATCAGCAACCAATTGGGTGCGGCCTTTCTCGACAAGATCGAGCGTATCCGCAAAAGCGCCAAGGGGGCGCGCCGGGGGGCGCTCGGCGGGGCTGAGCAGCTCAGCGCCAGCCTTGATCAATTGGCCGATGACGAGCTCCTGCCGGTGGCCCGGGCCTTTAACCAGTTTCTCAACCTGGCCAATATCGCCGAGCAGTACCATCGGGTGCGGCGGCGTGAACCGCAGGAAGCGGAGCCGTTCGAGGCCTGCGTGCTGAGTGAACTGTTGCAGCGTCTGCTGAGCAGCGGTCACAAGGGCGATGCGTTGGCGCGTCAGTTTGGCCGCCTGGATATCGAACTGGTGCTGACCGCTCACCCCACCGAGGTGGCGCGGCGCACCCTGATCCAGAAATACGATGCGATCGCCGAGCAATTGGCTGCTGGCGATCACCGCGACCTGCTGCCGGCCGAGCGTGAGCAGATCCGCACACGCCTGCAGCGTCTGATTGCCGAGGCCTGGCACACCGAAGAAATCCGCCGCAGTCGGCCCAGTCCAGTGGATGAGGCCAAGTGGGGTTTTGCGGTGATCGAGCATTCCCTGTGGCATGCCGTGCCCAGGGTCTTGCGCAAGGCCGATCATGCCCTGCACGCCGCCACCGGCATGCGCCTGGCCCTGGATGCCGCGCCGATTCGCTTTGCCTCCTGGATGGGCGGCGACCGCGATGGCAACCCCAATGTCACCTCCGCGGTGACCCGTGAGGTGCTGCTGCTGGCGCGCTGGATGGCGGCTGACCTGTATTTGCGTGATATCGACCAGCTGGCTGCCGAGCTGTCCATGCAGCAGGCCAGCGCCGAGCTGTTGGCGCAGGTGGGGCCGAGTGCCGAGCCTTACCGCAGTCTGCTCAAGCAGCTGCGAGAGCGGCTGCGCGCGACCCGTAGCTGGGCCGAGGCTGCCCTGCATGAGCGTCTGGAGGCGCCGGCAGCAGTACTGCAGGATAATCGCGAGCTGATCGAGCCCCTGAGCCTGTGTTACCAGTCGCTGCACGAATGCGGCATGGGTGTGATCGCCGACGGGCCACTGCTCGATTGCCTGCGCCGGGCCGCCACCTTTGGTCTGTTTCTGGTGCGCCTGGATGTTCGCCAGGATTCCAGCCGGCATGCCGCGGCCCTGAGTGAAATTACCGACTATCTGGGGCTGGGGCGTTATGCCGACTGGGATGAAGAAACGCGCCAGGCGTTTCTCCTGGCCGAGTTGGACAATCGTCGGCCGCTGTTACCCAGGCATTTCCGTCCCAGCGGTGAAACCGAGGAGGTCCTGGCCACCTGTCGAGAGGTGGTGGCCGCGCCTGCAGCTTCCCTGGGCTCCTATGTGATTTCCATGGCCGGTGCCGCCTCCGATGTGCTGGCGGTGCAGTTACTGCTCAAGGAGGCCGGTTTGCAGCGGCCCATGCGTGTGGTGCCGCTGTTCGAGACCCTGGCCGATCTAGACAATGCCGGCCCGGTGATTCAGCGTCTGCTGGGTCTGCACGGCTACCGCGCGCGCCTGCACGGGCCACAGGAAGTGATGATCGGTTACTCCGATTCGGCCAAGGATGCCGGTACCACCGCCGCCGCCTGGGCCCAGTATCGTGCCCAGGAAACCCTGGTGCAGGTGTGTCACGACCATCAGGTCGAACTGCTGCTGTTCCATGGTCGCGGCGGTACTGTGGGCCGGGGTGGCGGCCCGGCCCATGCGGCCATCCTCTCGCAACCACCGGGCTCGGTGGCGGGGCGCTTCCGTACCACCGAACAGGGCGAGATGATCCGCTTCAAGTTCGGCCTGCCGGATATCGCCGAGCAGAACCTCAACCTGTATCTGGCTGCCGTACTGGAAGCCACCCTGCTGCCGCCGCCGGCTCCCGAGCCGGCCTGGCGTGAGCTGATGGATCGCCTGGCCAGTGATGGCGTTGCAGCCTACCGCGCGGTGGTGCGCGAGCATCCGCAGTTCGTTGACTACTTTCGTCAGGCCACGCCGGAACAGGAACTGGGTCGCTTGCCTCTGGGCAGTCGCCCGGCCAAGCGCCGCGCGGGTGGTGTGGAGAGCCTGCGGGCCATTCCCTGGATATTTGCCTGGACCCAGACCCGTCTTATGCTCCCAGCCTGGCTAGGCTGGGAGCAGGCCCTGGGCAGCGCCTTGCAGCGTGGCGAGGGTGAGTTGCTGGCGCAGATGCGCGAGCAATGGCCGTTCTTCCGTACCCGCATCGACATGCTGGAAATGGTCCTGGCCAAGGCCGACGGCAATATTGCCCAGCTGTATGACGAGCGTCTGGTGGAGCCTGGCTTGCGTCCATTGGGCGAACATCTGCGCGGCCTATTGTCGCAGGCTGTGGCGGCGGTTCTGAGTCTGACCGGGCAGTCGAAGCTGCTGGCCCACAACTCTGAAACCCTGGAGTTTATCAGCGTGCGCAATACTTACCTGGACCCCCTGCATTTGCTCCAGGCTGAACTGCTGGCCCGGGGGCGATCGCGTGAAAACCAGGCCGAAAGCCCTCTGGAACAGGCCTTGTTGGTCAGTGTGGCGGGCATCGCGACCGGCTTGCGCAACACCGGATAGGGGGGCTGCGGTGCCGGCATGGCGCATTTCTCTGGTCTGCATGGCCAGTCAGGAGGGCTTTGTCCAGTCTGCTTGAGGCCCGGGCCTATCCGACTTTTGGTGGCTTGTGCGCTGGGGGTGCGCTGTGTATCTTGATCGACCTTTCGGCAGCCTGGCCCCCACTGGCACTGCTGCCTGAACAATTCTGAGATTGGCCCCACGAGGCGAGTCCGACGATTTTTATTCAAATCTTGAGGAGCACATCAGATGCGCGTGATTCTGCTGGGGGCGCCAGGTGCCGGTAAAGGTACTCAGGCTGGTTTCATCACCAAGAAGTTTGGTATTCCGCAAATCTCCACCGGCGACATGCTGCGTGCCGCGGTCAAGGCTGGCACCGAGCTGGGCCTGAAGGCCAAGAGCGTGATGGATGCCGGTGGCTTGGTATCTGATGAGCTGATCATCAATCTGGTCAAGGAACGTATTGCCCAGGCTGATTGTGCCAATGGTTTCCTGTTCGACGGCTTCCCGCGCACCATTCCCCAGGCCGAAGCCCTCAAGCAGGCTGGCGTGGCCATTGATCACGTGGTGGAAATTGCCGTGGATGACGAGGAAATCGTCGGCCGTATCGCAGGGCGCCGCGTACATCCGGCTTCCGACCGTGTCTACCACACCGAGCACAACCCGCCGAAAGTCGCCGGTAAGGACGACGAAACCGGTGAAGACCTGATCCAGCGTGACGTCGACAAAGAAGAAACCGTGCGTCACCGCCTGTCGGTCTACCATTCGCAAACCAAGCCTCTGGTGGACTTCTACCAGCAGCTGGCCGCGGCCGACGGCACACCGAAGTACAGCGCCATTGCCGGTGTCGGCTCGGTGGACGAGATCACCGCCAAGGTACTGGCTGCCCTGAGCTGATCCGGCTGTCTGCGTTCAACGGCCCGCTCGCGGGCCGTTGGCGTTTATAATTTTGCCCTTTTTTGCCCCCGGAT
The DNA here is from genome assembly GCA_041592855.1 of Pseudomonas sp. GTDB lineage: Bacteria > Pseudomonadota > Gammaproteobacteria > Pseudomonadales > Pseudomonadaceae > Aquipseudomonas. The sequence goes on along the minus strand of JBFHPI010000020.1, from coordinate 7,354 downwards.
GCTCCGATGACCACGTTGCTGGCCCTGGATACTGCCACCGAAGCCTGCTCGGTTGCCCTGCTGCATAACGGCAAGGTCACCAGCCACTATGAAGTGATCCCGCGTCTGCACGCCCAGCGCCTGTTGCCGATGATCGAGCAATTGCTGGCTGAATCCGCCGTGCCCCTCAGTGCGCTGGACGCCATTGCCTTTGGTCGCGGCCCGGGTGCCTTTACCGGGGTGCGTATTGCCATTGGCGTGGTGCAGGGGCTGGCCTTTGCCCTGGAACGGCCCGTGCTGCCGGTGTCCAATCTGGCTGTTTTGGCCCAGCGTAGCCTGCGCGAACATGGCGCGCAGCAAGTGGCCGCTGCCATCGATGCACGCATGGATGAGGTCTACTGGGGTTGCTACCGTGCCGAGCAGGGCGAGATGCGGCTGCAGGGAATGGAGGCCGTATTGGCCCCGGAACAGGCCTGCCTGCCGCGGGATGCCTCGGGTGAGTGGTTTGGCGCCGGTACCGGTTGGGGCACCTTTGCCGCGCGTATTCCGCTGGCAATCAGCGCCCAGGCGCCGGCCATGTTGCCCCATGCCGAGGATTTGCTGAGTCTGGCCCGTTTCGCCTGGGGCCGCGGCGAGGCCGTGGCGGCCGATCAGGCGCAGCCAGTGTACCTGCGTGATCAGGTGGCTACACCCAAGGTGTCGCTCTAGTGCCTTTGGTCGTGTCTGACGCACGTGATTCCGTGCAGCGATTGCCAAGCGCGTCGCTCACGGCTAGATTGCTTGTACCTGTATCCTTCGACGTTCCGTCATTGCCGAGCCGTATCTGATGCGTATCGACGGTTTCACGCCTGCCTATTTGCCTGATCGTAGCCCCCGGGGTGGGGCGGCGGTTACGCCGTTTCGCGAGGCCCAACGCGAGATTGAGGAGCGCCGTGAGCAGCCGTCCAGCCCGGCCAGCAGCCAGGGCCTGGAGCAGACCGCACAGGTGCGTACCGTGCAGGCCAGCACCGCCAGCAGCGATAACCTGCCAGCGCGCCCACAGAATCAGCTCTACCAGCCGCAACTTAACAACCGCGCTGCTCAGGCCATTGCCAGTTACAGCAGCACCGCGAGCTTTGCCGGCGAACCCGACGCGCAGCAGGTACTGGGGCTTGATCTCTACGCCTAAGCCTGAAGCCTGATGTTGCCCTATTTTCTCGGTTGCCCGTCCTGGAGCGAACCGGCCTGGCGTGGCTCGCTCTATCCTGAAGGCAGCTCCAGCGCGAATTTTCTTGCCCTGTACGCTGGCCAGTTCAATGCCGTTGAAGGCAATACCACTTTTTATGCCGAGCCCTCGCATGTCAGTGTGGCGCGCTGGGTGCAGCAGATGCCGGGGCATTTTCGCTTCTGCGCCAAACTGCCGCGCAGCATCAGTCATGCCGCCGATCTACGCGAGCAGCACGACCAGGCGCAGGCATTTCGCAATCTGCTGGCGCCGCTGGGTGTGCGGGTCACGCCTTACTGGTTGCAGCTACCGGCCGGTTTCGGCCCGCAGCGTTTGCCTGAGCTGATCGGGTTTATCGAGTCCTGGTCCGCCGGTGAGCTGGCGGTCGAAGTGCGCCATCCGGCTTTTTTTGCCCGGGGCGATGAGGAACGCAGGCTTAATCGGCTGCTGCATGAGCGCGGCATCGAGCGTATCTGCCTGGATTCCCGGGCGCTGTTCAGTTGCACTTCGCGCGATGTGGCGGTGCTGCATGCCCAGGCCAAGAAGCCGCGCCTGCCGCCACGTCCGGCAGCCTTTAGCCAGGCGCCGCAGCTGCGCTTTATTGGCCATCCCGAGTTGCCCCTCAATGACCCCTTTATGACGCCCTGGCTGGACAAGGTGGCGGCCTGGATCGAAGAGGGGCGAACGCCCCATGTGTTTCTGCATACCGCGGACAATCGTCTGGCTCCGCAGCTGGCGCAGCGCTTTCATCGGCAGCTGATGGCGCGTTTGCCGGGGTTGCCGGCATTGCCTCAGTGGCCTGAGGGCGTGGTGGAGGCGCAACTGGGGCTGCTGTAGCAACCTGTCAACGCTTGGCCAGCAGCAGATCAGCGGCCTGGCCACTGCGGCCATCGCTGAAATCGAAACGACCCAGTTGGGCGATTTCGTCATAGGCGCCCAGGGCCGTCTTGACGTCACGGGCCTCCAGATGGATGGCACTGACTCCGGCCTGGCTCAGGGTTTGGCTGCTCTGCCGGCCCTGGGCATCGAAACGCAGCAGCACCAGTTGCTCGAAGATGGCGTCGGCAGCGTCGATGCGACCATCCTTGTTGTCATCAAATTTACTCAGCTCGGCAAAGCCATTGGCGGTGCCGTGCTGATCGCCGAACAGCTCGCGGCCATTGTCGATACGTCCGTTACCGTTGCGATCCCAGGCCAGCAGGGCGTCGTCACCGGTGGGTACGCTGATCTGTTCGGAGCGACCATCGCCATCCAGGTCGAACTGCACCGGGCGTTGCAGCCCGCTGGTAGTGAAGCCGTTGCTGGCCAGGTCCAGCACCAGAGGGTCGGTCTTCTGCGGTTCGGCCGGGACGCTGATATTCAGCTCCAGCTCTCGTTGCGCCACCACCTGCTCGAAGGCGCTGGCCTGGGTGGCGATAACAGGTGGTTCTGGTGTGGGTTCGGTAGACGACGGGGAGGTGGATGGCGGCGCGTCCTGCTCGATCATCAGGGTGCGGCGCAGGATCTGGTAGTCCAGCGAGGCGCGCTTGCCTTCATCCAGGGTCTGGTCGATTGAGCCGTGATGGGTGGGCGAGGGGTCGGCCCGTGGGGCGGAAAGGGCATCGAACATGGCGAACTCGTTGCGGCTCTTGGCTGCCGGGTCTGGCAAAATGCCGCCTGTGTAGGCTATCGGCCATTTCGCCAGCCAATTGAGCGTTTTTTGAGCATATTTTCTGATGAGTGAAGAGCGGCATATAACCAGGGTTCGGGTGCAGGCCATGGCCAGCCATCTGCAGCAGGCGGCCGCCGACTGGGCTGCGCGCCTGGGCTTGCCCCTGGAGGGGGAGAGCGAGTTCGCCCTGCAGTTGGATGATGCCGGCTTGCAACTGATTGAGCTGGGGCCCCAGGCACCGGGTCCGGTACGGGTGGACTTTGTCGAGGGTGCAATGGCCCATCGGCGCCAATTTGGCGGTGGCAGTGGGCAGATGATTGCCAAGGCGGTGGGGATCGCGCCCGGCGTACGGCCAAGGGTGCTGGATGCCACGGCGGGACTGGGGCGCGATGCCTTTGTCCTGGCCAGTCTGGGCTGCAGCATGACCCTGATCGAGCGTCAGCCGCTGATCGCCGCGTTGCTCGAAGATGGCCTGGCGCGGGCGTCGCTGAATGTCGAGGTGGCGCCCATTGTGGCGCGCATGCAGCTGCTGGGTGGTAACGCCATCGAGCGGATGGCTGCCTGGGCGGAGGAACCGCCCCAGGTGATCTACCTGGACCCCATGTTCCCCCATCGCGACAAGAGCGCCCTGGTGAAAAAGGAGATGCGTCTGTTCCGCCCCTTTGTCGGCGATGATCTGGATGCACCGGCCCTGCTGGAAGCGGCTCTGGCTCTGGCCAGCCACCGGGTGGTGGTCAAGCGTCCGCGCAAGGCGCCGATTATCCAGGGGCCCAAGCCGGGCTACGTGCTGGAGGGCAAATCCAGTCGCTACGATATTTATCCGAAGAAAAAACTGGCAGCCGATTAAACCTGATAGGCGCGCAGAAACATCTGCACCGCTTCCTGCACATGCTGTTCGGCAGCGTCTCCCTCCAATGCCGGGGAGCAGCCGATTAGCAGGCGGAAGTTGGCACCGCCCTTGATCAGGCAAAAGAACTGGTCGGCGGCTTCTGAAATGTTGCCGATATGCAGCTTGCCGGCCGCATGGGCCTGCTTGAGCAGGTGTTCCATCTCGTTGAGCACGCGCTGGGGACCGGCGTCGTAGAACATCTTCGACAGCTTGGCGTCCTGAGCGGCCAGGCTGATCATCAGGCGATGCAGTTCCACCGACTCGCGGCTGTTGATCAGGCGGTGGAAGCCGCGGCCGATATTCAGCAGCACCATTGCTATCGGGGTGTCCTGGGGCAGCTCGAACAGCAGTTCCGGCAACTGCTCCTCGCATTTTGACTTTACCGCCGCGGCGAAGAGCGTCTCCTTGTCGGTGAAATGACTGTACACCGTAAGCTTGGAAACTCCGGCCTCGGCGGCGATGGCATCCATGCTGCTGCCGTCATAACCATTGCTGAGAAACAGGGTTTTCGCCGCCTCCAGGATGGCCTGGCGTTTGGCCAGGTCTTTTGGGCGCCCGGGACCGCTGGGTGGTAACACTTTGTTGGACATGGCTCGTTTTAATACTGGACTGATGAGTTTGCTATTTTTACTATACCTGTCAGTTTAAATATTCCATAGCCTCTACAAAGGTTAGTCATCATGTTTCGTCTTGCCCTGTCTATTGCATTGCCTGCCAGTCTAATTGCATTGCTCGCCGCCTGTGGTAACGGTGAGTCGACCGAGGTTGCTGTGCGGCCGGCCATGGTGGTGCAGCCGCAGCTCTCCGCTGATCTGATGGACGCCTACCCGGGCGAGGTGCGGGCACGGCTGGAGCCGGAACTGGCCTTTCGCATCGGTGGCAAGGTGGCCAAGCGCCTGGTGGAAGTCGGTGAGCGGGTGAAGAAGGATCAGCCCCTGGCCGAACTGGACCCCCAGGACGTGCGTCTGCAACTGGAGGCCATGCGCGCCCAGGTCGCCGCTGCCGAGGCCAATCTGCAGGCGGTGCGCGCCGAGCGTGAGCGCTACAAGACCCTGCTGGCGCGCAATCTGGTCAGTCGCTCGCAGTACGACAATGCGGAGAATCTCTATCGCGCCGGTGAGGCCCGACTCAAGCAGGTGCGCGCCGAATTCAATGTGGCCAATAACCAGGCCGGCTACGCCGTGTTGCGCGCATCGGAAAACGGCGTGGTGGCCCGGCGTATGCTGGAGGTGGGGCAGGTGGTGGCCGCCGGGCAGACGGTCTTTACCCTGGCCGCCGATGGCGAGCGTGAAGTGCTGATCAGCTTGCCTGAACAGGCCTTCGAGCGCTTCAAGGTCGGCCAGGAGGTGGCGGTAGAGCTGTGGTCCCAGCCTGATCGGCGTTTCCCCGGACGCATTCGCGAGATATCGCCATCGGCCGACCCGCAGTCGCGTACCTTTGCCGCTCGCGTGGCCTTCACGGCTGGGGATATTCCCGCCGAACTGGGGCAGAGTGCGCGGGTCTTTATCGCCCACAACGGCGAGGTGCCGCTGGCGGTGCCGCTGTCGGCCTTGAGTGCCGAGCAGGGCCAGCCCTATGTCTGGGTGGTCGACCCCAAGGACTCCAGTCTTAAACGCCGGCTGGTGCGCATTGGTGCCTTCGGCGACAAGACCGTACCGGTGCTGGAAGGGCTCACGGCCAGCGACTGGGTGGTAGCCGCCGGTGTCCAGGTGCTGCGCGAAGGGCAGCAGGTGCGCCCGGTGGACCGTGACAATCGCACCGTACAGCTGGCCGTCAAGGAGTAAGCCCGATGGATTTCAACCTGTCCGCCTGGGCCCTGCGCAACCGGCAGATCGTGCTCTACATCATGTTGCTGCTGGCGGTGGTCGGCGGTATCTCCTACACCAAGCTGGGCCAGAGTGAAGACCCGCCCTTTACCTTCAAGGCCATGGTGGTGCGCACCAATTGGCCGGGGGCCAGTGCCGAGGAAGTCGCGCGCCAGGTCACCGAGCGGATCGAAAAGAAGCTGATGGAGACCGGCGAGTACGACAAGATCGTCTCCTTCTCCCGCCCCGGTGAGTCCCAGGTGACCTTTATCGCCCGCGACTCCATGCGCTCCAAGGAGATTCCCGACCTCTGGTATCAGGTGCGCAAGAAGGTCAGCGATATCCGCCATACCCTGCCGCAAGGGGTTCAGGGCCCCTTCTTCAATGATGAGTTCGGCACCACCTTCGGCAATATCTATGCCCTGACCGGCGAAGGCTTCGACTACGCGGTGCTCAAGGACTACGCCGATCGCATCCAGCTGCAGCTGCAGCGGGTCAAGGATGTGGGCAAGGTCGAGCTGCTCGGTCTGCAGGACGAGAAGATCTGGATCGAACTGTCCAATACCAAGCTGGCCACCCTCGGCCTACCCCTGGCCGCCGTACAAAAGGCCCTGGAGGAACAGAACGCGGTGGCGGCTGCCGGCTTCTTTGAAACCGCCTCGGATCGCGTGCAGTTGCGGGTCACCGGGCGTTTCCAGGGTGTGCAGGAAATTCGCGATTTCCCCATCCGTGTAGCCGAGCGCACCTTCCGCATCGGTGATGTGGCCGAGGTCAAGCGCGGCTTCAATGATCCCCCCGCGCCGCGGATGCGCTTTATGGGCGAGGATGCCATCGGCCTGGCTGTTTCGATGAAGGCCGGCGGCGATATCCTGGTCCTGGGCAAGGCCCTGGAAGGTGAGTTCGCGCGCTTGCAGGAAACCCTGCCGGTGGGTATGCAACTGCGCAAGGTATCCGACCAGCCGGCTGCGGTAAAAACCGGCGTGGGTGAGTTCGTCCGGGTGCTGACCGAGGCAGTGATCATCGTCCTGCTGGTGAGCTTCTTCTCCCTGGGGCTGCGCACCGGCCTGGTGGTGGCGCTGTCGATACCCCTGGTCTTGGCCATGACCTTTGCCTGCATGTACTACTTGGGCATTGGTCTGCACAAGATTTCCCTCGGTGCCCTGGTACTGGCGCTGGGGTTGATGGTGGATGACGCGATCATTGCCGTGGAGATGATGGCGATCAAGATGGAGCAGGGCTATGACCGCCTCAAGGCGGCCAGTTTCGCCTGGACCAGTACCGCCTTCCCCATGCTGACTGGCACCCTGATTACGGCAGCGGGTTTTTTGCCGATTGCCACCGCACAGTCCGGCACCGGCGAATACACCCGCTCGATTTTCGAGGTGGTGACCATCGCCCTGCTGGTGTCCTGGATCGCCGCCGTGATCTTCGTACCCTACCTGGGGGCCAAGCTGCTGCCGGACCTGGCCAAGCTGCATGCGGTCAAGCATGGCGGTCGCGACGATGGTCATGACCCCTATGCCACGCCCTTTTATCAGCGCGTGCGCAGCGCGGTGCAATGGTGTGTACGCCGGCGCAAGACGGTGATCCTCTTGACCATAGGGCTGTTCGTGGCCTCCATCCTGTTATTCCGTTTCGTCCCCCAGCAGTTCTTCCCGGCTTCCGGGCGCCTGGAGCTGATGGTCGATCTGAAACTGGAGGAGGGCGCTTCCCTGGCCGCCACCGAAGCCCAGGTCAAACGCCTGGAGCAACTGCTCAACCAGCACGAGGGCATCGACAACTATGTGGCCTATGTCGGCACCGGCTCGCCGCGTTTCTATCTGCCC
>JBFHPI010000019.1:0-15280 GCA_041592855.1 Pseudomonas sp. | reverse complement strand
TGGTGCGGGCCAACTTCTACAACCCGCTGTGCCAGTTTATCGTGCGCGCCACCCAGCCCCTGCTGCAGCCGCTGCGGCGGCTGATTCCCAGCATCGGCGGCCTGGACACCGCCTCCCTGATGCTGGCCATTATCGTCCAGCTGATTCTGATGGCCCTGACCCTGATGCTGCTGGGCTACGGGGTGGACAACCCGGTGCAGCTGCTGATCTGGTCGATCATCGGCATCACCGCACTGTTTATCAAAGTGTTCTTCTTCGCTCTGATCATCAGCGTGATCCTCTCCTGGGTCGCCCCCGGCACCCACAACCCGGCCGCCGAGCTGATCAATCAGATCTGCGAGCCGCTGCTGACGCCGATCCGCCGCTTTATGCCGAACCTGGGCGGCCTGGACCTGTCACCCATCGTCGCCTTCCTGCTGCTCAACCTGATCGACATGCTGGTGGTGCGCAACCTGGCGATCATGACCGGCATGTACAAGGGCCTGAGCCTGGCCATTTGATCCCGGATAGCCGCCTGTCGCGACCAGCGGGCGGCGGCCAGCCATAAGGCTGGAGTGTGACGGCGTGCAATTGACGCAGCCGCCCTGTACTCCATAATGCCGGCACCCCCTCCCACGCGGCAGCCCCCAGCAGAGGTGCACCCGGATGAGCATGGAACGTCTCAGTCAGCAGGTCGATGCCTACGTCAGCTGGAAACGCGAGCTGATGCGCGAGATCACCCGCTATCGCAGCTGGCTGATCAACAACCGGCTCAACTCCGAGGCGGTCGAGGCCAAGCTGGAACGCGCCCTCAAGCTGCTGCGCACCGACCATATCACCCTGGCCTTTGTCGGCGAGTTCTCCCGCGGCAAGACCGAGCTGATCAACAGCCTGTTCTTTTCCCAGTACGGCCAGCGCATGCTGCCATCCCAGGCCGGGCGCACCACCATGTGCCCCACCGAGCTGTTCTTCGACCCGCGTTCGCAGCGTTCCTATATCCGCCTGCTGCCCATCGAAACCCGCGGTTCGGATGCCAGCATCGCCCAGTTCAAGCGCATCCCGCGGCACTGGGTGAATATCCCCCTGGACACCAGCGACCCGGACAATATGGCCCTGGCCTTCAACCAGGTGGCGCGCTGCAAACCCATGCCGGTGGAGCAGGCCATTGCCCTGGGTTTCCACCCGGACATGCTGGAAAGCACCGGCAAACCCGGCGAGGTGTTGGTGCCGGCCTGGCGCCACGCCATGGTCAACTTCGACCACCCGCTGCTGCGCCAGGGCCTGCGCATCCTCGACACCCCGGGGCTCAACGCCCTGGGCAGCGAGCCGGAGCTGACCCTGTCGATGCTGCCCAGCGCCCAGGCGATCATCTTCCTGCTGTCGGCCGATACGGGCGTGACGGCCAGCGATATGCAGATCTGGCAGGAACATATCCGCCAGCTCGACGAGGACACCCAGAGCAGCCTGTTCGCCGTGCTGAACAAGATCGACATCCTCTGGGACGATCTGGCCGGCGAGACCTTCGTGCAGAACGCCATCCGTCAGATCCAGAGCAGCACCGCGCGCCAGCTGGGCATCCAGGTCGATGAGGTGCTGCCGCTGTCGGCCAAGCAGGCCATGCTGGCCAAGGTGCGCAAGGACGATGCCCTGCTCGCCCGCAGCCAGATGAACAACCTGGAAAACCTGCTGTGCGAGCGCATCATCGCGCAGAAGGAGCAGCTTCTCGAAGAGCGCGTGGTCAACCAGGTGCTCGGCCTGCTGCAGAACAGCCAGCGGGCGCTCAAACTACGCCAGGAGAAAGTCGACGAACAGCAGGCCCTGCTCAGCAACCACCAGCAGGACAACGGCCAGCTGCTGTTCGAGCTGACCGCCAAGACCAAGGACGAACACAGCCAGCATCATCGCCGCCTGCTCAATCTGAAGACCAACCAGCGCCTGCTCAAGCGCCAGGGTGACCTGCTGCGCGCCGCCGCCCGCAGTGAGCGTCTGGATGAACACCTGAGCAAGGTGCGCAAGAACCTCACCGGCAGCTGGACCACCCTGGGCATCAACCAGGCCATCCTGCACTTCTTCAATTCGGTGGAGCACGACCTGCACAACCTGGCCCTGGAGGCCGAGATGGCCAACAAGATGGTGGCCGCCATCTACCGCCGGCATAACGAAGAAAACCCGCTGCAGGGAGTCGACGAGCCGCAGTTCAACGCCCAGCGCTACCTGCGCGAGCTCAAGCAGCTGCGGGCCAAGGCTGACCAGTTCCGCCTCAACCTCAAAACCTTGCTGACCGAACAGCGCAGCCTGAGCAAACGCTTCTTCGCCACCCTGGTCCAGGAAGTGATCGACCTGCACCAGCGCATGCGCAGCGAGGCCGAGCAGTGGGCCAGCGATGCCCTGATGCCGCTGATGCAACACAGCCTGGAGCACAAGCAGATGCTCGAAAGCCATATGCTCAAGCTCAAGGCCCTGGCCCAGGAAACCCAGCAGGCCCAGCGCCGTGGCCAGCTGCTGCAGCGCTACAGCAGCGACCTGAAACAACAGCTGGTCGAGGCCGCCGACATGCTGCGCATCCTGCGCCGGCCGGCACCGGTGCAGCGCCAGGGCAAGGTGGTCAGCCTCCCCGGTGCCGGCCGCCCCCACAGCGTGGGTGAATAATCGCCGCGTTAGCTTGCACAGCAGCGCCGCCCGCCGCCCCATGCGCTTGCCGCCTGGGGCGGCGCTCTTTAGACTGCGGCTCTTTCCTGTTGATCTTCCTTTCCTTATTTGCGAGCAGGGCCGATGCCGACTGCCTTTCCCCACGACTCCGTAGGTCTGGTCACCCCCCAGGTCATGGATTTTGCCGAGCCCCTGGCCCTGGCCTGCGGGCGCAGCCTGGGCAACTACCAGCTGATTTATGAAACCTATGGCACGCTCAATGCCACGGCCAGCAACGCCGTACTGATCTGCCATGCCCTGTCCGGCCATCATCACGCCGCCGGTTTCCACAGCGAAGAAGACCGCAAGCCCGGCTGGTGGGACAGTTGCATCGGCCCGGGCAAGCCGATCGACACCAACAAGTTCTTTGTCGTCAGCCTGAACAACCTGGGCGGCTGCAATGGCTCCACCGGCCCCAGCAGCGTTAACCCGGCCACCGGCAAACCCTTCGGTGCCGATTTCCCGGTAATGACCGTGGAAGACTGGGTGCACAGCCAGGCGCGCCTGGCCGATCGCCTGGGCATCAGCCAGTGGGCGGCGGTCATCGGCGGCAGCCTGGGCGGCATGCAGGCCATGCAGTGGACCATCAGCTACCCCGAGCGGGTACGCCACTGCCTGTGCATCGCCTCGGCGCCCAAGCTGTCGGCGCAGAACATCGCCTTCAACGAAGTGGCACGCCAGGCCATTCTCACCGACCCGCAGTTCCATGGCGGGCACTTTCAGGAGCGTGGCGAGATCCCCAAGCGCGGCCTGATGCTGGCGCGCATGGTCGGCCATATCACCTACCTGTCGGACGACGCCATGGGCGAGAAATTCGGCCGGGGCCTGAAAAGCGAGAAGCTCAACTACGACTTCCACAGCGTCGAGTTCCAGGTGGAAAGCTACCTGCGTTACCAGGGCGAGGAGTTCTCCACCCGCTTCGACGCCAACACCTACCTGCTGATGACCAAGGCCCTGGACTACTTCGACCCGGCGGCCAGCCATGACGGCGACCTGGCCAAGACCCTGGCCCATGTCACGGCGGATTTCTGCGTGATGTCCTTTACCACCGACTGGCGCTTCTCCCCGGCGCGCTCGCGGGAAATCGTCGATGCCCTGACGGCGGCACGCAAGAATGTCTGCTACCTGGAGATCGACGCGCCCCAGGGTCACGACGCCTTCCTTATGCCGATCCCGCGTTACCTGCAGGCCTTCGACAGCTATATGAAACGGATTGAGGTGTAGCCATGCGTGCGGATCTGGAGATCATCCAAGAGTGGATTCCCGCCGGGAGCCGGGTGCTCGATCTGGGCTGCGGCAATGGCGAATTGCTGGCCTGGCTGACCGAGCACAAGCAGGTCTCCGGCTATGGCCTGGAAATCGACGCGGACAATATCGCCCAGTGCGTGAGCAAGGGCGTCAACGTGATCGAGCAGAACCTGGACAAGGGCCTGGGCAACTTCGCCAGCAACAGCTTCGACGTGGTGGTCATGACCCAGTCGCTGCAAGCCCTGCACTACCCAGACAAGGTCCTGGCGGAAATGCTGCGGGTCGGCAAGACCTGCATCATCACCTTCCCCAATTTCGGCCACTGGCGCTGCCGCTGGTACCTGACCACCAAGGGCCGCATGCCGGTGTCGGATTTTCTGCCCTACACCTGGTACAACACGCCGAACATCCACTTCTGCACCTTCGAAGACTTCGAGCGCCTGTGCCATGCGCAGAACGCGCGGATCAAGGACCGCCTGGCGGTGGACCGCGACCATCGGCACGGCTGGGCCAGCCGCATTTGGCCTAATCTGTTAGGTGAGATCGGCATCTACCGCATCAGCGGCCCGACCACCTGACGCCCCACCTCGAGGAGAGCCACCATGCAGCGCCTTGTCCTTTGTCTACTTGCCCTGTGCCTGAGCCTGTCGGCCCTGGCCGAGCGCAAGCACAGCTTCGGCGATCTGGACGTGCACCACAGCGTCTTCAACTCCAGTTTCCTGCAACCGGAGATTGCCGCCGCCAACAACCTGATTCGCAGCCGGGAACAGGGGGTGGTGAATATCTCCGTGCTTCAGGGCGGCCAGGCACAGGCAGCAACGGTAACCGGCACGGTGCGCGACCTGCTGGGGCGTGACCAGGCCCTGGCCTTCAAGCAGGTCAATGAAGGCGCGGCCATCTACTACCTGGCCCAGTTCAAGTTCAGCGAGCGCGAGGTCTTGCGCTTTACCATCAATGTGACCGGCAGCGATGGCGTGGCTCGCAGCTTCACCTTCAACCAGGAAGTGTTTCCCGACCCATGATGCCTTTTACCGAACTGGTGCTGGCCAGCCATAACGCCGGCAAGCTCAAGGAACTGCAGGCCATGCTCGGCGCGCATGTACGGGTACGTTCGATCGGCGAGTTCTCCAGTGTCGAGCCGGAAGAAACCGGCCTGTCCTTTGTCGAGAACGCCATCCTCAAGGCGCGCCATGCCGCGCGGGTTTCCGGCCTGCCGGCCTTGGCCGACGATTCCGGCCTGGCGGTGGACTTTCTCGGCGGCGCGCCGGGCATCTACTCGGCGCGCTATGCCGATGGCCAGGGCGATGCGGCCAACAATGCCAAACTGCTGCAGGTACTCAAGGACGTGCCGGACGCCGAGCGCGGCGCCCAGTTCGTCTGCTGCCTGGCGCTGGTCCGGCATGCCGACGATCCGCTGCCGATCCTCTGCGAGGGCCTCTGGCATGGGCGCATCCTGCACGCCGCCCGGGGTGAACAGGGTTTTGGCTATGACCCGCTGTTCTGGGTCGAGGAACGCAACTGCTCAAGCGCCGAACTGGCCAGCGCCGACAAGAACCAGATCAGTCATCGCGCCCGGGCCATGGCCCTGCTTAAGCAGCGGCTGGGGTTGGTTTGAGTCTGCAGCCTTCTCCCCGATCGCGGGCCGCCCCAGCTCCCTTCCCTGAGGGCGAGGTGAGCCAGATCAGCTTTGAGCTGCCGCCACTGGCGCTTTATATCCACATCCCCTGGTGCGTAAAGAAGTGCCCCTACTGCGACTTCAACTCCCACGCCGCAGGTCCAAGCCTGCCGGAGGAGGCGTACGTCGACGCCCTGCTGGCCGATCTGGAGGCCGACCTTGCGCATGTGCATGGCCGTGGGCTGACCTCGATCTTCTTTGGCGGCGGCACCCCCAGCCTGTTTTCCGCCAGGGCCCTGGGTCGCTTGCTGGAAGGGGTGCAGCGGCGCGTGGCCTTTGCCGAGGATATCGAGATCACCCTGGAGGCCAACCCGGGCACCTTCGAGCAGGCCAAGTTCAGGGATTACCGCGCCCTGGGCATCAATCGCCTGTCCATCGGCGTGCAGAGCTTCCAGGCCGAAAAGCTCCAGGCGCTGGGGCGCATCCACAATGGCGATGAAGCCATTCGCGCCGCCGATATGGCCCGTGCCGCCGGCTTCGACAATTTCAACCTGGATCTGATGCATGGCCTGCCTGGGCAATCCATCGAGGATGCCCTGTTCGATCTGCGCACGGCCATCGCCCAGCAGCCTACCCACCTGTCCTGGTATCAGCTGACCATGGAACCCAATACGGTGTTCTGGAACCAGCCGCCCGAAGTGCCGGAGGACGATGTTCTCTGGGACATTCAGGAAGCCGGACAGGCCCTGCTGGCGGCAAAAGGCTACGGCCAGTACGAAGTCTCGGCCTATGCCCAGGCCGGCAAGGCAGCACGGCATAACCTCAATTACTGGACCTTCGGCGATTTCCTCGGCATAGGCGCCGGTGCCCACGCCAAGTTGAGCAATCCGGACGGGCGCATCCTGCGCAGCTGGAAAACCCGTCTGCCCAAGGACTATCTGGATGCAGCCAAGGCCTTTCAGGCCGGTATACGTCCGCTGACGGCCGATGAGCTGCCCTTCGAGTTTCTGATGAATGTGCTGCGCCTCACCGACGGCGTACCCGCCCGCCTGTTTACTGCACGCACCGGCCTGCCACTGGAGCAGCTTGGCGCTGCCCGTCGTGAAGCCGAGCAGCGCGGCCTGCTGCAAGCCGACCCCCAGCGGCTGCGCGCCACGGCCGAAGGTCAGCTATTTCTCAACGACCTGCTGCAACATTTTCTGCCCTGACTCACCGCCCACCAGGCTAAGGAAACCGGATGGACCTGCTACTCGACCTGATCGTCACCCTGTCGCGCTGGAGCCGCAGCCACCTCTACGAGATTTCCCTGGCGATCATGGCCACCCTGCTGGTGCTGTTCGGCCCCGGCATCAACGCCTGGGTACAGCGCCACACCGCCAGCATGAACTTCCTGCTGCGCACCCTGATCTTTATCCTGCTATGCGCGGTGGGCTATGGCCTGCTGATCGTCTTCGCCACCCCCTATATGGCCAAGGGCCTGGGCCACTTCAACAACTTCACCCTGGCCCCGGTGCTGATTCTGGTGTTTGTGGTGATCGGCATTCTGGCGGATCGCAACTGAGCAACGGCTACGGCATCAGCTCAAGGCTGATGGGCCGCGCCTCGAATCCATGGGCCTGGCCAATCAGCTGAAAAGCCCGCAGCTGGGCGGCGCCATAGCCACGCTCGTCGGTGTAGCGGTCATGCACCAGCACAATCAGATCCGGATAGGGAAAAACGCCCGCATTGAAATGCCCCACGGCCAGCAGCTCACTGGTTGCCCGCTGCAACAAAGGCGGCGCCAGCCGCACCAGCTGACCGCGGTGGTACACCCGATAGTGGCTGCGCTCGCCCAGGGCGAAACTGCGCTCGGTATACAGACGCACCGACCATTGCCCGGCCACCTCACGAATCACCCGCTCGCCCTGGCTGGCGCAACCAGAAAGCAGCAGGACAAGCAGCCACCCCATGACCATACGACACATATCCACCTCCCTGGCTTACAGCCCATCCATCAGCCAAACGGCTTGATCGCCACCTTAAGCACCCCATCACGCTGGTGGGCGAACAGGTCATAGGCGGCGACTATATCGTCCAGGGCATAGTGATGGGTAACCAGGGGGCTAAGGTCTATACGCCCGCTGGCCACCACATTGATCAGCCGGCGCATGCGTTCCTTGCCACCGGGGCACAACGAGGTGACGATCTTGTTGTCACCCAGGCCGGCGTGAAACGCACCCAGGGGGATGGTCAGGTCGCTGGAATAGACGCCCAGGCTGGACAGGGTGCCGCCCGGCTTGAGTACGCGCAGGGCGTTCTCGAAGGTGGACTGCAGGCCCAGTGCCTCGATGGAGGCATCCACGCCGCGGCCGCCGGTCAGGCGCAGGATTTCCTCCACCACATCCACCTGATTGAAATTGAGGGTGATATCGGCGCCCATCTTGCGTGCGATCTCAAGGCGCTGCTCGACCCCGTCCACCACGATAATGCAGCTGGCGCCACGCAGCCTGGCCCCGGCGGTGGCGCACAGGCCGATGGGGCCCTGAGCGAATACCGCGACCACATCGCCGATCTTGATAGTGGCCGCTTCGGCGCCGGCAAAGCCGGTGGACATGATGTCCGGGCACATCAGCACCTGTTCATCGCTCAGGCCATCGGGCACTGGCGCCAGGTTGCCCTGGGCATCAGGCACCAGCACATATTCGGCCTGGGTGCCGTCGATGCTGTTGCCGAAGCGCCAGCCGCCCATGGGCTTGTAGCCATGACAACTGCAGCCGCCATCCTGGGCCGGATGGCCGTCCTGGCTGGCGTAGGAGCTAAAGCTGGGGCAAATGGCCCCGGCGATGACCCGCTGGCCCTCCTGATAGCCCTGCACGTTGCGGCCGAGCTTCTCGATGATGCCCACCGGCTCGTGGCCCACGGTGAGGCCCGGCGCCACCGGATACTCGCCCTTGAGGATATGCACGTCGGTGCCGCAGATGGTGGTGGTGGTGATGCGCACCAGGGCGTCATTGGGCCCCACTTCCGGGATGGGCTTATCCACCAGCTCGATCCGCCCCGGCTCGATAAAAACCGCCGCTTTCATCATGCTCATGACCCTGCTCCTGATGTGTCGATGCAGAGCCTGAGCCTAGACCAGGGCGGTCGGTGGAATGTTGTCCTGCATCAAGGGCAGCAACGAAAACCGCCCCGAAGGGCGGTTGGCTGACTCAGTTGCCTTCCCGGCGCAGGGCCTGGGGCGTGAAGTCGCGCGGACTCAGCTTGGCCTTGAAGTCGTACATGGGTTCGTTGTTGTCCATGCCATCGACGAAGTAGCGCTTGCCCTTGAAGTCGTAGATGGTTTCCAGGGTGCTGCCGAACATGGGCACGTCGTAATAGCTGATCGGGTGGTTCTCCTGCAGACCGGTCAGGTTGCCGTTCTTGTCGTACAGGTCGACCGCGAGAATCTGCCAGCTGTCCTCGTCCAGGTAGAAACGCCGTTTGCCATAGGGGTGGCTGTGGCCCTTGCGCAGGTCGGCTTCGACCACCCAGACCCGGTGCAGCTCATAGCGCAGCAGTTCGGGGTTGACGAAGCTGCGCTGCAGGATGCGCTCGTAGGGGATGCCCTGCTGATGCACCGCATAGCTGTTGTAGGGCACCAGCATTTCCTGCTTGCCAATCAGCTGCCACTCATAGCGGTCCGGGGCGCCGTTGTAACCATCGACCTGATCGGCCAGGGCCAGGCCGTTGGTATCCGGCTGCAGGGCGTCATAGGCCAGCATCGGCAGGCGGCGTACCCGGCGCTCGCCGCGGCTGAAACGCCAGGCCTTGCGAATCGCCAGGATCTGATCGAGGGTTTCCTGCACCACCAGGGCCGAACCGGCGAGTTTGGACGGTGCTGCGACCTTGTACTTGTAGAAGAACAGGGTGTTGTCCAGATCCCGTGGACTGACCCCTTCACGGCCATAGAGAAAATAGATGTCACGCTCCAGCTTGAGCAGGTTGTAGGCCCCGCTGGAAAGCACCGCCGCCTGGTTGGTGACAAAGCTGATCTGGTCACCGCGGTAGCGCATGATATGGTTCCAGATCGCCTCCTGGCCGTTCTGCGGCAGGGGGAAGGGAATCCCGGCAGCCGCCCCTTCGACCCCATTGCCACCAGAAATCAGCTCGGCGTTCAGGGCATTGAAGCGCGTGGCATCGTAGATGCGCTGCGGCGCTGCGGCGCTGCGACGGGTAGGGAAGACCTGGAGAAAATAATCGGGCTGCTGCGCCAGCAGACCCTGCAAACCGGCCGGCAGGATCGCCTGGTATTGCTGCAGGTTCTGTTGATTGACCCGGTACAGCGGCGTATCGGCGGCATAGGGGTCGGGGTGGTGCATGCCCGGCCGGTAGTTGCCCGGCGGGGTAGCCAGACCGCCATCCCAGGTCGGAATGGTGCCGGCGGCATTACCAGCGCGCTCGCCGCCGAGTGGGGTCAGATCCTGGCCAAGACGGGCGGCCTGGGCCGGGTCGACCTTGGCCTGAGCCTGTAAGGCAAAGGCAGTCAGCAGTAGCACGGAAAAGACTTTCAACACAGCAATCTCCTCGCAGCCTGGCCGAAGCAGGGCTGCTGTTCTTATGACCCACGCCTTAGCGCGCAGGTTGATAGGCCGTCTTGGTGAGGAGCCATCCTGGCCAGTGCCGACTTGGGCCGGTCTTCTGCTGTCATCCCTGTGTTTTGTATAGCGCTGAATCAGTCGACACGCTGGAACTTCAGATCCCATACGCCGTGGCCCAAACGTTCGCCGCGCTTCTCGAACTTGGTGCTGGGCCGCTCTTGCGGGCGCGGCACATACTGACCGTCCGCCGCCAGGTTGCGATAGCCCGGGGCAGCGCGCATGACCTCCAGCATATGCTCGGCATAGGGCTGCCAGTCGGTGGCCATATGCAGCACGCCGCCGACCTTGAGCTTCTGCCGCACCAACTCGGCAAAGGCCGGCTGCACGATACGGCGCTTGTTGTGCTTGGCCTTGTGCCAGGGGTCGGGGAAAAACAGCAGCAGCCGATCCAGGCTGGCATCGGCCACACACTGGCGCAGCACGTCGAGGGCATCGCAGCTGTAGACCCGCACATTGCTCAGGTTCTGCGCCATAACCCCATTGAGCAGGGCGCCTACACCGGGCTTGTGCACCTCGACGCCGATAAAGTCCTGCTCGGGGGCAGCGGCAGCCATTTCCAGGGTGGAATGGCCCATGCCGAAACCGATCTCGAAGGTGCGTGGGGCACTGCGACCGAAGACCTGATCGAAGTCACGCAGACCATCGGCCAGCTCCAGGCCGAAGCGTGGCCAGCCCTGCTCCAGGCCACGCTGCTGGCCCTCGGTCATGCGCCCGGCGCGCATCACAAAGCTCTTGATGGTGCGCAGGCGACGCGGGGCTTCGCCCTCACCTGCTTGCTGGATTTCCTCGCTCATGGCGTTCTCTCGCAACCTGTGTCAGCGCACGCCCCTTGGGGCGTACGCAAAAGGCGCGCAGTTTACCCCGTGCAGGGCGGACTGCCGAGTCCGTTCTGTCGCGTGCGATTTAGCGAATCAGACCGTCGAGGGGGGAAGAGGCACTGGCATACAACTTCTTCGGCATCCGCCCGGCCAGATAGGCCATGCGCCCGGCGATGATCGCGTGCTTCATCGCTTCACCCATCAGAATGGGGTTCTGCGCATGGGCGATGGCGCTGTTCATCAGCACCGCCTCGCAGCCCAGTTCCATGGCGATGGTGGCATCGGAGGCGGTACCGACGCCGGCATCCACCAGCACCGGCACAGTCGCTTCTTCGAGGATGATGCGCAGGTTGTAGGGGTTGCAGATGCCCAGACCGGTGCCGATCAGGCCGGCCAGGGGCATCACCGCGATGCAGCCCATCTCGGCCAGCTGGCGGGCGATGATGGGGTCGTCACTGGTGTAGACCATCACGTCGAAGCCGTCCTTGACCAGCACTTCGGCGGCCTTGAGGGTTTCGATCACATTGGGGAACAGGGTCTTCTGGTCGGCCAGCACTTCCAGCTTGACCAGCTTGTGTCCGTCCAGCAGCTCGCGGGCCAGGCGGCAGGTGCGCACCGCCTCGGCGGCGTCATAGCAGCCGGCGGTGTTGGGCAGGATGGTGTACTTGTCGGGGCTGATCACATCCAGCAGGTTCGGCTCGCCCGGGTTCTGCCCGATATTGGTCCGGCGCACCGCCACGGTGACGATCTCGGCGCCCGAAGCCTCGATGGCCAGGCGGGTTTCTTCAAGATCCTTGTACTTGCCGGTACCCACCAGCAGACGCGAGGCATAGGTGCGGCCGGCCAGGGTAAAGGGCTTGTCGCTGGGAAGGTGGCTCATCGGGTATTCCTCAAGGCGTGGTCAAAGGCGTAGGCGGGAGGGTAGACGGCGTCAGCCGCCACCAATGGCATGCACCACCTCAATCCGATCACCTTCGGCCAGAGCGGTGGTGGCATGCTGGCTGCGCGGCACTATGTCCAGATTGAGCTCGACCGCGACCCGGCGCCCGGTCAGATCCAGACGCTCGATCAGGCCGGCGACGGTTTCGCCGGTGGGCACTTCGAAAGCTTCACCGTTCAATTGAATCTGCATGACGGAGCGGTCACAAGATGGCAAGGGGCCCGCATTCTAGCCCGATACCCGGGGATGACCAAGGCTGCACGGCGCCATCCGTCCATTTTTCTGACTCAAGAGTCAGCGGACTTCATGCGCAGGGCCACCAGCCCCAGGCATAGCCAACCCAACAGAAAGGCCACGCCACCGAAGGGCGTGAGCATGCCCAGCCCACGGATGCCAGTGAGCGTCAGCAGATAGAGGCTGCCGGAGAACAACAGCATGCCGCCGGCGAACAGGCCACCCGCCAGATTGATCAAGCGCCCCGGCCGTTGCAGCGCCAGCAGCCCCACGCCAAACAGGGCCAGAGCATGGATCAACTGATAGTGAGTGCCGGTCTGGAACACCGCCAGGTACTCCGGGCTCAACCGGTGCTTGAGGCCATGGGCGGCAAAGGCGCCCAGCGCCACGCCGGTAAAGCCGCCCAGGGCAGCGAGCAACAACCATAGACGCGCCATACATCACTCCAGACAGGTCATACAAGGTGGCTATAATGGCGGCCAACCTCCTAAACACCAAGCGCCATGCTCCAGACCTTACTGCGCCGCCTGTTCAAACTGCTGCTGGGCCTGCTGCTGGGCTCGGCCCTGCTGGTGCTCGCCCTGCGCTGGCTGCCACCACCGGGCACGGCACTGATGCTCGAGCGCAAGATTGAGGCCTGGCAGGCCGACGAGTCCCTGGTGCTCAAGCGCAGCTGGCGATCCTGGGACGAGCTGCCGGACGACCTGAAGATGGCGGTGATTGCCGCCGAAGACCAGAAATTCGCCGAGCACTGGGGCTTCGACACTGCGGCCATCCGCGCCGCTCTGCGGCACAACAGCCAGGGCGGCTCGCTGCGCGGTGCCAGCACCCTGAGTCAGCAGGTGGCCAAGAACCTGTTTCTCTGGTCCGGCCGCAGCTGGCCGCGCAAGGTGCTGGAAGCCTGGTTTACCGGGCTGATCGAGCTGTTCTGGAGCAAGGAGCGAATTCTCGAGGTCTACCTCAACAGCGCCGAATGGGGTGAGGGCATCTTCGGCGCCGAGGCCGCCGCCCAGCATCATTTCCAGCGCGGCGCCCCCTACCTGAACCGGCAGCAGGCCAGCCTGCTGGCCGCCGTACTGCCCAACCCGCGCTATCGCAGTGCCCGCCAGCCCAGCGCCCAGACCCTGCGTCGCGCCGCCTGGATTCGCCAGCAGATGTGGCAGCTGGGCGGCAGCCATTACCTCAATCGCCTGCAACCGAACCGCCCGGACTGGTGGCCCAAGTGGCTGTAGGCGACTGCAATCCGGTATTGGGCCCAGCGCCCCCTATTGCTGTTTAAGCAGATGCCTGGGCACCACATAGAGGAAAAACAGCTCCTCATCCTGCAGATGCGCGGTCATGCCCAGTTCGGGGTAAACCCAGGCCTGGCCCTCGGTCAGCTCCAGGGTCAGGCGCGGCTGACCGATGCTGGCGGCCAGGCGGGCCGCATCCAGCGGCTCGGGCGGTAACAGGGTCAGGGACAGCAGGGCGTGACGGCCCAGGGCGTCCAACAGCTGCGCACTCAGCGGCTGCTCACCATCCCCCAGGTCAAGCCCGGCGGCAGCCAGCAGACTGCTGCGCTCGGCCTCGCTCAGGGCCACGTCGGCCTCCACCGACCAGCCGTCCTTGTCGCCTGCCAGCTGGGCGCGATAGAGCAGACGGGCGCCATCCAGGTTGGCCTGCAGCCATAGCTCGCCATCCTGAAGTTCATGCAATTGATGCAGTCTCAATTGATCGTCGGCCAGCGGCTGTAACACCTGACTCTGCCACTGACTCAGCCAGGGCAAGGGTTCGGCAGCCGGTTGCGGGCGCATCAGCCAGGCGCCCCAGGCAAAGAACAGGGCAGCCACCACGGCCAGCAGCAGCCAATCCTGGGGGCGCAGGGAAGAGAGTTTCATGGCGTTCTCGTCATATCGCGACCACCCCAAGGGGTCATCGAGGAGCATAAAAAAGCCGCACCTGGGTGCGGCTCTTCGAAGGGTTGCGCTTACGCCGCGATGGAGCCCTTGAGCTTGTTCATGGCGTTTTTCTCCAGCTGGCGAATGCGCTCGGCGGAGACGTTGTACTTGGCGGCCAGGTCATGCAGGGTGGCCTTTTCCTCGGCCAGCCAGCGCTGGTAGAGGATATCGCGGCTGCGCTCATCCAGGCCTTCCAGGGCTTCGTGCAGGTTGCTGCTGGCGCTGTCGCTCCAGTCGGCATCCTCCAGCTGACGGGCCGGATCGTAGCGGTGGTCTTCCAGATAATGCGCGGGGGTCTGGAAGGCGCTGTCGTCGTCGGCATCGGCCGCCGGGTCGAAGGCCATATCATGGCCACTCAGGCGGCTCTCCATCTCGCGCACTTCGCGCACTTCCACGCCCAGGCTCTCGGCCACGGCATGGGCTTCGTCGTTGTTCAGCCAGGCCAGGCGTTTTTTCTGGCTGCGCAGGTTGAAGAACAGCTTGCGCTGGGCCTTGGTGGTGGCGACCTTGACGATACGCCAGTTCTTCAGGATGAACTCGTGGATCTCGGCGCGAATCCAGTGCACGGCGAACGACACCAGGCGCACACCCATTTCCGGGTTGAAACGCTTGACCGCCTTCATCAGGCCGACATTGCCTTCCTGGATCAGGTCGGCCTGGGCCAGGCCATAACCGGAGTAACTGCGGGCGATATGCACGACAAAACGCAGGTGAGCCAGCACCATCTGCCGGGCGGCTTCCAGGTCCTGCTGGTAGAAGAGACGGTCGGCCAGTTCACGCTCCTGCTCGGGGGTCAGCAGCGGGATGCCGTTGACCGCATGCACGTATGCCTCCAGGTTGGCACCCGGAACCAGAGCATGAACAGGTTGCAAAGAAGTGGACATTTGAATCCTCCAACTTACGAATCGTGGGGCAGTCTAGCACTGCACCATGGGACTTTATACGCCTGTACAAGTTCCCTTACACATAGTGAGTATCAACTAAAACAATGACTTAGCGGGGCGCCAGCTCGTTGAGGTGACGCGCCACCGCCAGCCAGGCGCCAATATAGCCCAGGAACAGGGCGCCGAGTAGCAGGGATAGACCATCGGCCAGGGGCACCCCGGCCAGGGCGAAATCGCTGCTGTACAGACCGGCCAGGCGCACCACTGCGTCATTCAGCCAGGCCAGCCCGTAGGCCAGCAGGCCCCAGGCCATCAATCCGG
>JBFHPI010000018.1:0-15297 GCA_041592855.1 Pseudomonas sp. | reverse complement strand
GCCTCACCACCGGCGGAAGTGTATCCGCCGGAGGCAATGTCTTTTCCGGCGGCCTGATCAGCGCCGGCGCAAATGTGGACGCCGGGGGGGATGTAACTTCAGGCGGCACCATGGACGCGGGCGCCGGGATCACGGCCGGGGGCAACCTGACGAGCACCGGATCGCTCACTTCCGGCACCGAAACCAAGGCCGAAGGGGATTTGATGGCTGCCGGCAGCGCCAGCGCGGGCACGAACATCGAAGCCGCCGGAGATGCGACTTTTACGACAGACGCCAACGCCGGGACCGGCATCAACGTCCAGGGCGACCTGACCTCTTCAGGAAATCTGACAGCCGGCGCCAACGCGTTGGTCACCGGGGATATGGAGATCGGAGGGAACGTCACATCAGGCGTGACGCTCATCGGAATGGGTGACATCAGCATCGGGGGGACGGCGACTCCCGGCGGCGGGGTGATCTCGAAAGGAGACACCCAATTTTCAGGCGCTGCCATGGTCGGCGGTACGGCATCCGCGCGCGGAGACGTCACGTTCTCGAATACCGCTTCGATCGGCGGCGCGGGTAAACCGCACGGGCAGCGCTGGTACCCAGGCTGTTCAGCTCCAGGGTGACTGCCTCGCGGATGCCCAGCAACTGCCACAAGCGCCAGGTCATGATGATCATCTCGGCGTCGATATCCGGGCCATCGATATTGAAGACTTCCACGCCGATCTGGTGGAACTGGCGATAACGCCCTTTCTGCGGACGCTCGTGGCGGAACATCGGGCCGATATACCAGAGTTTCTGGGTTTGCCCGCCACCGGCCAGGCCGTGCTCCAGCACGGCACGCACGCAGGCGGCGGTGCCTTCCGGGCGCAGGGTCAGGGAGTCGCCGTTGCGGTCTTCGAAGGTGTACATCTCCTTCTCGACAATATCGGTCACCTCGCCGATGGAGCGCTTGAACAGCTCGGTGAACTCGACGATGGGCATACGGATCTGCCGATAGCCGTAGCCATCCAGCAGGGCCGCCACCGCGCCTTCGAAATAGCGCCAGAGCGGGGTCTGCTCGGGGAGGATGTCGTTCATGCCACGAATGGCTTGCAGGGGCTTGCTCACATCAATTCCTTAAGAGTTTCAGCTACGCGCGATCAGTGCGGCGTCAGCCGCGACCTTGTCGGCCGCTTTCTGGCGGATCAGCTTTTCCAGCTCATCCACCAGATTTTCATTGGTCAGCTTCTGCGCCGGCTTGCCGTCGATATAGATCAGGTTGGGCGAGCCACCCGTCAGGCCGATATGGGCCTCCTTAGCTTCGCCAGGGCCATTGACCACACAACCGATTACGGCCACATCCAGGGGCACCAGCAGGTCCTCTACGCGCTGCTCCAGCTCGTTCATGGTCTTGACCACATCGAAGTTCTGCCGCGAACAGCTGGGGCAGGCAATAAAGTTGATGCCCCGCGAGCGCAGGCGCAGCGACTTGAGGATGTCGTAGCCAACCTTGATCTCTTCCACCGGGTCGGCAGCCAGGGAAATACGGATGGTGTCGCCGATCCCCTCGGCCAGCAACATGCCCAGGCCGACAGCCGATTTGACCGTGCCGGAACGCAGGCCTCCAGCCTCGGTGATCCCCAGATGCAGCGGTTGCTCGATTTGCGTGGCCAGCAACCGATAGGCGGCAACGGCCATAAACACGTCGGAAGCCTTTACGCTGACCTTGAAGTCGGGAAAGTTAAGCCGATCCAGATGCTCGACATGACGCAGCGCCGACTCGACCAGAGCCTCCGGGGTCGGTTCGCCATATTTTTTCTGCAGATCTTTTTCCAGCGAGCCGGCATTGACCCCGATCCGAATCGGTATACCGCGATCACGGGCTGCCTCAACTACCGCCCGCACCCGATCCTCACGGCCGATATTGCCCGGATTGATACGCAGACAATCGACCCCCAGCTCAGCCACGCGCAGGGCGATCTGGTAGTCGAAGTGGATATCAGCCACCAGGGGTACGCGCACCTGCTGCTTGATCTTGCCAAAGGCTTCGGCGGCGTCCATATCCGGCACCGAGACGCGGACGATGTCGGCACCGGCATCTTCCAGGCGACGGATCTGCGCCACGGTGGCGGCCACATCATTGGTGTCGGTATTGGTCATGCTCTGCACGGCAATGGGCGCATCGCCACCCACCGGAACCGAGCCAACCCAGATCTTGCGCGACAGACGACGTTTAATGGGGGATTCGCACTGCATCTTACTGCCCCAACTTCATACGAGCCGTCTCACCCGAGATAAAAGGCATGACGTCCACGGCTGAACCGTTGTAACTGACCTGAGCACCTCGAGCAAACCCAAGACGCAATTCAAAGGGTGGCTTACCGACCAGCTCCAGATTGTCACCTTTGCGCTTGAGTGCGCTAAACAGCACCTTGCCATCGGCATCGGTCAACTGGGTCCAGCAATCAGCTGTGAATTCGATATTGACCCGAGCCTGACCATCGGCCAGGGGCGCAGGCTCGACCGGAACAGCAGTACTTTCAACAACCTCTGCCGTAGTACCCAAGGGGGCAGCTGCCACTTCAGCGCTCGTAACCGTCTCCGCAGCAGCAGCAGGCGTGTGGGCCTCAATTGCTGTCGATATCTCGCTAGCGTCCTCAGCAGACGCCGACTCAGTTACCAGCGGCAGTTGCACTGCGCCCTGCACCAGCAGAACGGCCTGATCCTCAGGCTCGTCCAGCGGATGGATCAGGGTTGTGCCGTCGACACTTTCCACTTCCACCCGCTCCAAGCTAGCAGCCAGATCCTGCTCACTGCGACCTGCACCCTGCTCTTGCCACCAGTAGAAGCCGGCTCCGGCCAGGCCCAGCAGCAAGACAAAACTAACCAGACGCAAGATGCGCTGCGAGTAACTGCGTGGCTCTTCGATATGGCCAAGGCTATGCACCGTACAGCCGCTGGCATCGCTGTTGGTGTACTGGTCAAACTCCAGCACCAGGCGATTGGGATCGACCCCAAGCAATTTGGCATAGGTGCGCACATAACCGCGCGCAAAGGTATGCCCTGGCAACTTGTCAAAGGCTCCCGTCTCGATCTGACCGACCCGCTGAGCGGTCAGATTAAGCTGAGCGGCCACCTCGGCAACGCTCCAGCCGCGGCTTTCGCGGGCCTTGCGCAACGTCTCGCCAGGATTGCTACGGGGAGCCGCCAGCACTTCGGGTTGCACCGCTTTCATTATTGCTCCGACTTGTATTGCTGATATTCCGGAGTGCCCGGGTACAAACGCCGCAACTGCAGGCCGAGACTCGCAGCCTTGTCACGCTCATCGAAAATCTTGGCTAGTCGCGCACCCAGCAATAGGCTGCGCGCATTCTGCTCGGACAGCTGACTAAAGCCTTCGTAGTAATCGCGAGCCGGCACATAGAGGCCATCCTCGTAATTGAGCATGGCCATTTCCAGCAGAGCCCGGGGTTGGCTACTGTTCAGCCGCAGCGATCGCTCAAAATAGGCCTTGGCCTGCTCGCGCTGCTTGAGCATCAACGCGCTCATGCCCAGGTTTTCGAATACCCGTGAACGCTCGGGGTACAGGGTGTCCTGGGCTGCCTGCAGATAACGCTGAATCGCATCCTCGTAGCGCTTCTGCTCAAACAGAAAACTGCCGTAGTTGTTGAGCAGACGCGCATCATTGGGCCGCTGGGAAAGCGCCTTGCGAAAATGCTCATCGGCCAACTTGGGCTCCATTTCGACCTGAAAAACCAGAGCCAGTACCGAGTGCGCATCCGCACTGGACGGATCCAGTTCCAGCGCTTTTTTCAAGGGTACCTTGGCCCGCTCGCTCTGACCTTCCTGCAGATAGCCTATACCCAGCTGGATATAGGCATCGCGAGCCTCATCGCGCCCCTTTCCGGTTCTCATCGGGTCTACGTTGCCTGTCGACACACAACCCGCCAACAGGCTGGCAAGCAACAAGAACAGCGCGGGGCGCAAAATCATGGGCATCCTCCCTTCAGATTCAATTGGCGGCGGAACTCGGCTTGTCAGCCTCGCTACTCAATTCACGCACGGCAATATAGCGCTCACTGCGTCGAGTGCGGTCCATGACCTGCCCCACCAGCTGGCCACAGGCTGCATCAATATCCTCGCCACGGGTAGTGCGAACGGTGACATTGTGCCCGGCTTTGTGCAGCAGATCCTGAAAACGGCGTATCGCATTGTTGCTCGGCCGCTCGTAGCCCGAGTGGGGGAAAGGGTTGAATGGAATCAGGTTGATTTTGCAGGGCACATCCTTGAGCAGCGCGATCATCTCTTCTGCGTGCTCGGATTTGTCGTTGACATCCTTGAGCAGGGTGTACTCGATGGTCAGCACACGCTTCTCGCCGAGTCGCGAGATATAGCGTTTGCAGGCATCCAGCACCACCGCCAGGGGGTACTTCTTGTTGATCGGCACCAGCACATTGCGCAGCGCGTCATTGGGCGCATGCAGGGACAGAGCCAGGGATACGTCGATCACCTCGCCGAGCTTGTCGATCATCGGTGCCACACCAGAGGTGGATAGGGTCACCTTGCGCTTGGAAATACCGTAGCCGAGATCGTCCATCATGATGCTCATGGCGGCGACCACGTTATCGAAGTTGAGCAGCGGCTCACCCATGCCCATCATCACCACGTTGGTGATGGCACGGTCGATCTTCGCCGGCACACTGCCGAACGATTTGTTGGCGATCCACACTTGGCCGATCACTTCGGCCGCCGTCAGATCGCTGTTGAATCCTTGCTTGCCAGTCGAGCAGAAACTGCAATCCAGCGCACAACCGGCCTGGGACGACACGCACAGCGTGCCCCGCGAGCCCTGGGGGATATACACGGTTTCCACACAACTGCCCGACGCCACCCGCACTACCCACTTGCGCGTACCATCGGTGGAAATATCTTCGCTGACCACTTCCGGGCCGCGAATCTCGGCACAGGCCTTGAGCTTTTCGCGCAAGGCCTTGCCGACATTGCTCATGGCGTCGAAATCATCGACGCCAAAATGGTGAATCCACTTCATCACCTGACCGGCACGGAAGCGCTTTTCCCCGATACGTTCGAAGAACTGCTCCATTTCTGCCTGGGTCAGACCCAGCAGATTGATCTTGCCGATAGCATCAGTCATGGCTTCACCCTCACCGGCTTCGCTTAGCGAATACGGGCGCAAACTTCGGTAGCGGAGAAGAAGTAAGCGATTTCGCGGGCAGCGGAAGCTTCGGAGTCGGAGCCATGCACGGCGTTTTCGTCGATGGAAACGGCGAAATCGGCGCGAATGGTGCCGGCAGCGGCTTCTTTCGGGTTGGTGGCGCCCATCAGTTCGCGGTTCTTCAGAACGGCATCTTCACCTTCCAGAACCTGGACGATAACTGGGCCGGAGGTCATAAAGGCAACCAGATCCTTGAAGAAACCACGCTCGCTGTGCTCGGCGTAAAAGCCAGCGGCTTCGCGCTCGGACAGTTGAACCATCTTCGAAGCCACGACGCGCAGGCCAGCCTTCTCGAAACGGGTGGTGATCTCACCAATCACGTTCTTGGCAACGGCATCGGGCTTGATGATGGAGAAAGTGCGTTGAACAGCCATGTGAAACTCCAGAAACAATGAGTAAAACGAAAAATTAAACCCGCGAATTATACGCGGGTTCTGGTCAAAAGCGTAGGGCGCAGCCTGCGCCTATCAGTCTGCCTCTTCGATCCAGGCCGCCTGAATGGCTTCCAGCACCTTCTCGCCGCCACGCTGGGGATCATCACTGAACTCCGGCAGCGCCAGCACCCACTGATGCAGATCGACAAAATTCACATAACGCGGATCCACATCGGGCTTGGTTTCAGCCAACTGAATGGCGATCTCCAGCACATCCACCCATTTCAGACTCATAACCACTCCTTGAATCAGTGCGGTGCTTCCGAAGCATGGTTGAGGGAGTACTTCGGAATCTCAACGGTCAGATCCTCGTTACCGACAATGGCCTGGCAGGACAGGCGCGATTGCGCCTCCAAGCCCCATGCCTTGTCCAGCAGATCCTCTTCCAGCTCATCGGCCTCATTCAGTGACTCGAAGCCTTCGCGGATGATGCAGTGGCAGGTGGTACAGGCACAAACGCCGCCACAGGCACTTTCGATCTCAATATGGTGCTCGTGGGCCACATCGAGGATCGAGGTGCCAGGCGAGGCCTCCACCACCAACCCATCCGGGCAAAATACAGCGTGGGGCAGAAAGATGATCTGCGGCATGCTTACTCCTCAATCTCGTTAAGGCTACGGCCCGCCAGTGCGGCCTTGACCGTGGCATCCAGGCGGCGCGCCGCGAAGGCATCGGTCACCTGGGTCAGACGCTTGGTCTGCTGCTCGATGGCCAGCCCGTCATGGCCTGCCATCAACTCACGCAACTGCTGCATCTGTGCCTCGATGGCCAGACGCTCATCGGCATCCAGCAGACGCTCGCCATCGGCCAGCAACGCAGCCTCGACTGCCTCCAGCAAGCGCTGAGCGTCAACCTGCTGTTCACGCAGCACCCGCGCCACCTTGTCCTCACCGGCATTCTGGAAGGAATCCTTGAGCATGCGAGCGATTTCACCATCGGTCAGGCCGTAGGACGGCTTGACCTGAATGCTCGCTTCCACCCCGGACACCAGCTCACGGGCGGACACGCTGAGCTGGCCGTCGGCATCCACCTGGAAGGTCACCCGGATTTTCGCTGCACCCGCCACCATGGGCGGGATACCACGCAATTCGAAGCGTGCCAGGGAGCGGCAATCACTGATCAACTCACGCTCGCCCTGCAGCACATGGATCAGCATGGCCGTCTGGCCATCCTTGTAGGTGGTGAATTCCTGCGCCCGGGCCACGGGAATGGTGGTGTTGCGCGGGATCACCTTTTCCATCAGCCCGCCCATGGTTTCCAGCCCCAGGGACAGTGGAATCACATCCAGCAGCAGCAACTCCTCGCCCTGACCACGCTGATTGCCGGCCAGGGTATCGGCCTGGATGGCGGCACCGATGGCCACCACCTGATCCGGATCGATATCGGTCAGCGGCTCACGGCCGAACAGCTCGGCCACCGCCGTGCGCACCCGCGGCACCCGGGTCGAACCACCCACCATGACCACAGCCTTGATATCTTCCAGCTCGACCTGTGCATCGCGCACCGCACGACGGCAGGCCTTGAGGCTGCGCGCCACCATGGGTTCGATCAGGGCATTGAACTGATCACGACTGAAACTAGCCCGCCAGCCGCCATAACTCAGCTGCGTCTCGGCACGCTCGGTCAGTGCTTCCTTGGCAGCGCAGGCGGCTTCCAGCAGCAGGCGCTGCTGAGTAGGATCGAGGTCGGCGGAAATTCCGGCCTGCTCGACTATCCAGCCGGCGATGGCATGGTCGAAGTCATCACCCCCCAGGGCACTGTCGCCGCCGGTGGCCAGTACCTCGAACACCCCGCCGGTCAGGCGCAGAATGGAAATATCGAAGGTACCGCCACCCAGATCATAAATCGCCACCAGCCCCTCGGCCTGCTGGTCAAGGCCATAGGCCACAGCCGCTGCAGTAGGCTCATTGAGCAGGCGCAGCACACTCAACCCGGCCAGGCGTGCGGCATCCTTGGTGGCCTGACGCTGGGCATCATCGAAATAGGCCGGCACAGTGATCACCGCCCCCACCAGCTCGCCCCCCAGCGCCGCCTCGGCGCGCTGGCGCAGCACCTTGAGGATATCGGCCGACACCTCCACCGGACTCTTCAGGCCCTGCACGGTGTCAATAAAGGGCATATGGGATTCGCCCGCCACGAAGCGATAGGGCAGCTGCTCACCCAGTTGCTTGACGTCTTCCAGGCCACGCCCCATCAGGCGCTTGACCGACAGCACAGTATTCAGCGGATCGCTGGAGGCGGCGGCTTTGGCAGGCTCGCCGACCACCACATGATCGGCAAAGTAGCGCACGGCCGACGGCACTATGACCGCACCAGACTCATCCGCCAGCGGCGCACTGAGGCCGCTGCGCACTGCAGCAACCAGAGAATTGGTAGTACCCAGGTCAATACCGACCGCCAACCGACGCTGGTGGGGTTGCGGGCTTTGTCCGGGCTCAGCGATCTGCAGTAAGGCCATGGTTAATCAATGCTTATCGGCTTGCAGGCACTCCAAAGCTGGAGCGCGCGCGTTAATCGTCGAGGCGCTCTTCCAGCTGGCGCACCTCAAAGGAAAGCTTGTCGAGAAACTGCATGCGGCGCATCAGGCGCTCGGCCTGCTCGCGCTGCTGCGGGTCATCCCAACAAACCGCAAAGCTTTCGTTGAGCTCATCCTGAGCCGCCTTCAAACGGCGCTTGAAGGACGCCACCCCGGCCAGATCGGCACTGTCCTGCAGATCTTCCAGCTCCTCGCGCCAGTGCATCTGCTGCAGGAGGAATTCGCCATCCTGCACCGTCACCTCCAGCGGCAACTCGGCACCACGCAGGGTCAGCAGGTAGCGCGCCCGCTGAGGGGCACTCCTGAGCACCTGATAGGCCTC
This sequence comes from Pseudomonas sp., assembly GCA_041592855.1. Classification (GTDB taxonomy): domain Bacteria; phylum Pseudomonadota; class Gammaproteobacteria; order Pseudomonadales; family Pseudomonadaceae; genus Aquipseudomonas. The sequence goes on along the minus strand of JBFHPI010000018.1, from coordinate 6,802 downwards.
ATTGAGCTGCGCGGACTGCTCCAGCGCCAGGCGCTGCTCACGCTCGGCAGCATCGGCAAAACGATCTGGGTGCACATGCTTGGCCAGCTCGCGATAACGCGCCGCCAGCAGATCCAGATCCAGACGAAAATCAGGCTGCAAATCAAACAGGGCGAAGTGACAGGGACTACCCACAGACGGCCTCAGATATTGAAGCTTTCGCCGCAGCCACATTCGCCGCGCACGTTGGGGTTGTTGAACTTGAAGCCTTCGTTCAAGCCTTCCTTGACGAAATCCAGTTCGGTGCCATCGAGGTAGACCAGGCTCTTGGGATCGATGATCACCTTGACCCCGTGACTCTCGAACACCTGGTCTTCGCTGGCGGTCTCATCGACAAACTCCAGCACATAAGCCAGGCCGGAGCAGCCAGTGGTGCGCACACCCAGGCGAATACCTTCGCCCTTGCCGCGCCCTTCAAGGGAGCGACGCACATGCTGAGCGGCAGCTTCGGTCATGCTGATAGCCATCGACAAACCTCCTTAGAGCAAGCCTTTCTTCTGCTTGTAGTCGCGTACAGCGGCCTTGATGGCATCTTCGGCGAGCACCGAGCAGTGGATTTTCACCGGCGGCAGGGCCAGTTCTTCGGCCAGCTGGGTGTTCTTGATGGTTTCCGCCTCATCCAGGGTCTTGCCCTTCATCCACTCGGTGGCGAGGGAACTGGAGGCGATGGCCGAGCCGCAGCCATAGGTCTTGAACTTGGCGTCTTCGATGACGCCCTGCTCGTTGACCTTGATTTGCAGACGCATCACGTCACCACAGGCCGGCGCGCCGACCATGCCGGTGCCAACATCCGGGTCTTGCGCATCCATCTTGCCGACGTTGCGCGGGTTCTCGTAGTGGTCAATGACCTTTTCACTGTAAGCCATGCTGGTATTCCTCTCTCATCAGGGGCTGCTCAACGGCAGCTTTAGTGTGCCGCCCACTCGACCTTGGACAGATCCACACCCTCTTTGAACATATCCCACAGCGGCGACAACTCGCGCAGCTTGGTGACCGCCTCGCGAACCTTGCTCGCGGCGTAGTCGATTTCTTCCTCAGTGGTAAAGCGGCCAAAGCTGAAACGGATGGAGCTGTGCGCCAGCTCATCGTTACGACCCAGGGCACGCAGCACATAGGAGGGCTCCAGGGAGGCCGAGGTACAGGCCGAACCGGACGACACCGCCAGATCCTTGAGCGCCATGATCAGCGACTCACCCTCTACATAGTTGAAGCTGAGGTTGAGGTTGTGCGGTACGCGGGCGGTCATACTGCCATTAACGTACAGCTCTTCCATGTCCTTGAGCTGATCGAAGAAGCGGTTGCGCAAGGCCAGCACGTGCTGGGCGTCCTTGGCCATTTCTTCCTTGGCAATACGGAAGGCCTCACCCATGCCGACGATCTGGTGAGTCGGCAAGGTACCGGAGCGCATGCCGCGCTCATGACCACCGCCATGGGTCTGGGCTTCCAGACGCACACGGGGTTTGCGCCGCACGTACAGTGCACCCATGCCCTTGGGACCGTAGGTCTTGTGCGCCGAGAAGGACATCAGGTCGACCTTGAGCTTGTCCAGATCAATCTCGACCTTGCCCGTGGACTGGGCTGCATCGACATGGAAGAACACACCGCGCGAGCGGGTCAGCTCACCAATGGCGGCGATGTCGTTGATGATGCCGATCTCATTGTTCACATGCATGATCGACACCAGAATAGTGTCTTCGCGCAGCGCCGCCTCGACCATGGCCGGGGTGGTCAGGCCATCTTCACCCGGCTCGATATAGGTCACTTCGAAGCCTTCTCGCTCCAGCTGGCGCATGGTATCCAGCACCGCCTTGTGCTCGATCTTCGAGGTGATCAGGTGTTTGCCCTTGCTCTTGTAGAAGTCGGCGATACCCTTGATGGCCAGGTTGTTGGACTCGGTGGCACCGCTGGTCCAGACGATCTCGCGGGGATCGGCATTGACCAGTTCGGCCACCTGACGACGGGCATTCTCCACCGCTTCCTCGGCCTTCCAGCCAAATACATGGGAGCGCGACGCCGGATTGCCGAAATTGCCATCCATGGTCAGGCATTCGCACATCTTCTGCGCCACACGGGGATCGACCGGCGTGGTAGCGGAGTAATCGAGGTAAATCGGCAATTTCATTAAGTCTCTCCTAATCAGGTATCAGGCCTGCTGGCCGGCGTCGCTCGCTTAGTCGACGGCGGACGCTTCGATCTTATCCAGATGCGGCGTCCTGCCATTGCAGCGGCGCTGATCCTGGCGCTGGGCAACTTCCTGCACTTCGCGGCGGCTGACCAGATCGGCCAGGCTGATGCCACTGAGGAATTCATGTATCTGCTGACTGAGATCGCACCACAGATGATGGGTCAGACAGGTATCACCGGAGTGGCAATCGCCCTGCCCCTGGCAACGGGTGGCATCCACCGATTCGTTGACCGCATCGATCACCTCGGCCACCTGGATAACGCGCATATCCCGCGACAGCTGATAGCCACCACCCGGGCCGCGCACACTGGAAACCAGATTGCCGCGGCGCAGCTTGGCGAACAGCTGCTCGAGGTAGGAAAGGGAAATGCCCTGCCGCTCGGAAATATCCGCCAGAGACACCGGCCCACGCTGAGCATGCAGCGCCAGATCGAGCATGGCGGTGACGGCGTATCGGCCTTTAGTGGTCAGTCGCATAAGGGTTACCGCGAGGGTGACGATTTGACGCAAGTATGCAATTCCCGAGTATTTAAGTCAACTATAAGACCTATTGTTTTACTCGGAATTAGACCATCGGAGGGGCGCGCATCATACCAAATCACCCACCCACGCACCATCAGGCGGCCGGCTTATCGTCGACCTCCTTGACCACATCGGCGAAATCCTCATCACGCAGTTCGGGCAGGTCCTTGGCGCAATAATCACTCCCTAGGGACTTCAAGGCCCCGCACATGCCCTCCAGACGACTGTCCACCGCATGCAAGTGATCAAGCAACTGACCGATCGCCCGCGCCACCGGGTCCGGCATATCCTCACTGACACCATAGGCGTCAAAGCCCAGTTTCTCGGCCATGGCCTGGCGCTTGGCCTGCTGCTCGTCATCGACCTTGGCGATGATCCGCCCGGGAATACCCACAGCGGTGGCACCCGCAGGCACCGCTTTGGTCACCACCGCGTTGGAGCCGATCTTGGCCCCGGCACCCACGGTAAAGGGCCCCAGCACCTTGGCACCCGCCCCTACTACCACCCCATCTTCCAGAGTCGGATGACGCTTGCCCTTGTTCCAGCTGGTACCGCCCAGGGTTACGCCCTGATACAGCGTCACGTCATTGCCGATCTCGGCGGTCTCGCCGATGACAATGCCCATGCCGTGATCGATAAAGAAACGCCGACCAATCTTTGCCCCGGGATGAATCTCGATACCGGTCAGCCAGCGACCAAAGTTCGACACCACCCGCGCCAGCCATTTCCAGCCGTAACCCCACAAGGCATGGGCGACACGATGCAGCCACACCGCATGCAGGCCGGGATAGCAGGTCACCACCTCGAAGGCATTACGCGCCGCCGGGTCACGGTGGAAAACGCTCTGGATATCCTCTCGCATGCGCTCAAACATCGGCCTTCCCCTGCTTATGGTGTTCGCCACGTGCCGCCTTGATGGTTTCGGTCAAGATGCCACGCAAGATATTCATTTCCAACTTGCTCACGCCACTGCGCCCATAGAGGCGGCGCAGGCGACTCATCAGATGCCGCGGCTTGGCCGGATCGAGAAAGCCAATCTCCACCAGCGCCTCCTGCAGATGACCATAGAAAGACTCCAGTTCATCAGCCGTTACCGGCTGCGAACTCTGGATCGCCGTGGCTTCCAGCTTGGGCACCTTGGTGGGCTGATTCTGCGCAGCCAGCCAGGCCATACGCACCTCGTAGGCCAACACCTGCACCGCTGCCGCCAGGTTCAGCGAACTAAACGCAGGATCGGAGGGAATATGCACATGGTAGTGGCAGCGCTGCAGCTCCTCGTTGGTCAGGCCGGCGTATTCGCGACCAAACACCAGGGCCACTTCACCGCCCTGGGCCGCCTGTTCGCAACTGGCCACCCCGCACTCGCGCGGGTCGAGCAGCGGCCAGGGGATGCGCCGATCCCGCGCACTGGTGCCCAGCACCAGATTGCAACCCACCAGCGCCTCTTCCAACGTCCCGACCACCTGCGCCGCATCGAGAATATCGGCAGCACCACTAGCCCGAGCGACGGCGTCAGGACTTGGAAAATCCAGCGGATCGACCAGCACCAGGCGAGACAGCCCCATGTTCTTCATGGCACGGGCAGCCCCGCCGATATTGCCGGGGTGACTGGTATTGACTAGGACGACGCGAATATTTTCCAGCAACTCAAACACTCACAGAACCGCAAGATGGGCGCAAATCTTACCGAAGCATGCGCACTTGCGCCATGCAGGGCACAGCCAGTGCTTCAACCGATAAACTTTTCTGCTAGAATGGCCGGCTTTCTTTAACGACCCAGGTGAACTTCCATGCAGCCCATGCTGAATATCGCGCTGCGCGCAGCCCGTAGCGCCGGCGAAATGATCTTCCGCTCGACCGAACGCTTGGACGTCATCTCGGTCGACGCCAAAGAAGCCAAGGACTACGTGACCGAGATCGACCGCTCTGCCGAGCAGCTGATCATCCAGGCCCTGCGCAAGGCCTTCCCCAACCACGGCATCCTCGGCGAAGAAAGCGGCCTGAGTGAAGGCAGCGGTGACGGCGCCGACTATCTGTGGATCATCGATCCGCTGGATGGCACCACCAACTTTATTCGCGGCATCCCTCACTACGCCGTCAGCGTGGCCTGCAAATACCGCGGTCGCCTGGAGCACGCCGTGATCATTGACCCGGTTCGCCAGGAAGAATTCACCGCCAGCCGCGGACGCGGTGCCGCCCTCAACGGCCGCCGCCTGCGCGTCAGCAGCCGCAAGAGCCTGGAAGGCGCCCTACTCGGCACCGGCTTCCCGTTCCGCGACAGCCAGATGGATAACCTGGAAAACTACATCGGCATGTTCCGCAGCCTGGTTGGCCAGACCGCCGGCATCCGCCGCGCCGGCGCCGCCAGCCTGGACCTGGCCTATGTCGCCGCCGGCCGTTTCGATGCCTTCTGGGAATTCGGCCTGTCGGAATGGGACATGGCTGCAGGCGCCCTGCTGATCCAGGAAGCGGGCGGCCTGGTCAGCGACTTCAGCGGCGGTCACGACTTCCTGGAAAAAGGCCAGATCGTCGCGGGCAACACCAAATGCTTCAAGGCGGTACTGACTGCCATCCAGCCGCACCTGTCGGCTTCATTGAAGCGCTGATCGACACCCAGCAAAAAGCGCCCCGCGGGGCGCTTTTTTGTGCTCGATCATCCAACTCTTACTGCTGACTCAGCACCAGCTGACCATCACGCACCTCCATTCGCTCGCCCGGATCGCGATCCATGCGCACCGTATCGACCTTGTCGCCCAGCTGATACTTGACGTCATAGCCCAGCAACCTCTCACTGACATCGGTCACCGTGTCGCAACGGGTTTCGGTGGTGGTGTAGGTGTCACTGTTCTGCATATGCTCCTGCACCTTGTTGCCGGCATAACCACCACCCACGGCACCCGCCACGGTTGCCACCTTCTTGCCGGAACCCTTGCCAATCTGGTTGCCCAGCAAGCCACCCACCACCGCGCCTAAAGCCGTACCGGCAATACGGTGCTGATCCTGCACCGGCTTCTGCCGTGTCACCACCACATCATTGCAGACCTGACGCGGTGTCTTGATGGTTTCATTGACCGGGGTCACCGACAGCACCTCGGCATACTGCGGACCGCTGACCAGGCTGTAAGTGGCCACCGCCCCACCAGCCGTCACACCCACTGCCCCCAACACTGCACCGACCAATAATGACTTGTTCATAATCCACTCCTTTGCGCCTGCATACCTATGCCGCGCACAGGCCAGGCTGACTGATTGCACTGTTTGGAGTGAAAAAAAGCCAGGCAAGTTCAACACCTGCCCGGCCCTTGGCTACAACTGCGATGCACGCCACAAATTCAGGGGCGCTCATCAACCTCTTCGGTCACCACTGGCGGAATCAGGTCGTCGACAGTCAGATCCAGCCAGATCAGTACCACGTTGGCGATATACACCGAGGAGTAGGTACCGACTGCCACGCCCACAAACAAGGCGATGGAGAAGGCCAACAGGTTGTCCCCGGCAAACAGCAGCAAGGCCCCGACCGCCAGCAAGGTGGAGATCGACGTGGCCAGGGTACGCAGCAGGGTCTGGGTGGTGGAGATATTGATATTCTCGATCAGGCTGGTCTTGCGCAGGACTCGAAAGTTTTCCCGCACCCGATCGAACACCACGATGGTGTCATTCAGCGAGTAACCGATAATGGCCAGCAAGGCCGCCAGCACGGTCAGATCGAACGTGATCTGGAAAAACGACAGGATACCCAGCGTGATGATCACGTCGTGGACCAAAGAGATAATCGCCCCCAGACCAAATTTCCACTGGAAACGGAAGGCCAGGTACAGCATCACCCCACCCAAGGCCAGCAGCAGACCCAGGCCACCCTGGTCGCGCAATTCCTCACCCACTTGCGGGCCGACGAATTCAACCTTCTTCACCTCCAGCGCATCCCCGGCCTGACGCAAGGCCTGGGCCACCTTGGCACCGAGATCGGGATCATCTCCCTGCATGCGCACCACCACATCGGTGGTCGCACCAAAGTTCTGCACCACCGCATCGCCGTAACCGGCGGCGGCCAACTGG
>JBFHPI010000017.1:0-15305 GCA_041592855.1 Pseudomonas sp. | reverse complement strand
TACAACACGGAGCGGCCGCATATGGCCCTGAAATACAAAACGCCCGATGCTGTGCATCGGGCGTTCTAGGTAACGAAAATCTAGCTGAAACGGTGTAAACCTATTTTAGGACTAGACAGCGCAAAGCTTACCAGCCAACGCCCAACCCCATGCTGTACTGGGTTTCGTCCAGTTCGTTCTCGCCACCGCTGATCAGGTCCTTCTTCATCTTCATATTCAGCGACGCCCAATCGGTCAGCTTGTAGCGCAGCCCGGCTTCGGCATCCACGGCATACTCGGCCACACTGGACAGCGGCTTACCCAGTTCGCCCAGGCTGTAAAGCTCCACGGCTTTACCCAGCAGATAGCGGTTGTAATCCCACTTCATGCTCACCGCGTAAAAGTCCGCCTGGTCGCCATTGCTGAAGCTGTAGTCCGTGCGGTTGGCCAGACCGGCCAGGGAGAAGGCCCCCAGCTGGTTATCCCAGAACTGATAGCCAGGACCGCTACCCAGGGAGCGCTGACGACTGACCTCCTCGATGTAATCGCGCTTGTATTCAAAGCGTCCCTGCCAGAACCTGTGCTCATCGAGAAAGCGATCCAGGGCATATTCAGTGCTCCAGTTATCGCTGCTGACCACGTCATCCTGCAACTTGCGCTTGTAGGCCGCCGCCGTGTTGTGCCGCCAGAGACCATGGCGAGCCTGGTTTGTCAGGGCGATATCGTAGTTTTCGCTATCGCTTTCGGCCTGTTTGAGCTCCAGCGACGCATCGATATTGCCCTTGAGCAGCAAATCCTCCACCACTAGCTTGGGCTGCTGCATCTGCTTGATGCTGGTCAGCTCGACGGTCTTGGGTTGATCACCATTGGCCAGGGTCACCTTGCCCGCCTCGGCCGGGTACAGAGCCTTGGCCCGCTCCCCCGAAACTGCGCTCTCTTTGATCAGCAGCTCCTGATCGCTCTCCAGGGTGGCGATCTGTTTCCAGTCCAGGGCGATGGCACCGCCATACTCGGTTTCCAGCAGCAGCTTGCCGCCATCGTAGAACTTGATGGTGCCGGTCAGCCGATCACCATTCTTCAGCCACACGGTATCGGCCAGGGTCGGCAGGGCGCAGGCGGCCAGAGTCAGAGACATCAGGGAACGGGCGAGCATAAGCGGCATAAACCATGGTCGGATAAGAGACGGCCGCGCATTATGCGCAAGGCCGATGACAGTGCAAGCATTGACCCGCACAATCGGTCGGCAGTTCCGCCTCCGTTCAGCCTGCAGAGCACCATGACTCCCGCTGAGAACAGTCTCGATCCACGCCGAGCCGCGCTCTATGCGGCCCTCGCGCAAATCCCCAGGGGCCGGGTCGTCAGCTACGGCCAATTGGCCCAACTGGCCGGCCTGGGCCGCGCCGCACGCTGGGTCGGGCGCATCCTGAGCCAGCTACCGGACGGTACCGCCTTGCCCTGGCACCGGGTGCTCGCGGCCGACGGCCGCATCAGTCTGCCGGCAGGCAGCCCGAGCGGCGACCAGCAACGGGCACGATTGGCCGCCGAAGGTGTCCTTATCCATAACCAACGCGTGGATATGCGACGACATGGCTGGCATCCGACGGCGCACAGCAGTTAGAGTGCGCCCTGAGCAGGGATGTCATGCCAGTCAGCCTGCCATGGGCCTGTCATAGTGACAGCCGCGTTTGATCAACCCCTATCAAGGCCGATACCTGCTCAATGCCTCGTAAAAGCTGGCGCGAAGCCCTCGCCGCCTACTCCAGCCCCTCCACCCTGGTTCTGCTGCTGCTCGGTTTTGCTGCCGGCCTGCCGTATATGCTGGTGTTCTCCACCCTCTCGGTGTGGCTGCGCGAAGCCGGCGTGGCCCGCGAAACCATCGGTTTTGCCAGCCTGATCGGCCTGGCCTATGCGTTTAAATGGGTCTGGTCGCCGCTGCTCGACCAATGGCGCCTGCCTGTCCTCGGCCGACTGGGGCGGCGCCGTTCCTGGCTGGTGCTGGCGCAGATCCTGATCGCCATCGGCCTGGCCGGCATGGCCCTGTGCGACCCGCAAACCCATCTGACCTGGCTGGTTTCCCTGGCCGTGCTGGTGGCCTTCGCCTCGGCCACCCAGGACATTGCAGTAGACGCCTACCGCCTGGAGATCGTCGACAACACGCGCCAGGCGGCCCTGGCGGCCAGTTATATGGCCGGTTACCGGGTTGCGGCCCTGCTGGCCACCGCCGGTGCCCTGTATTTTGCCGAGGGGTTTGGCTCAACTGCCCAGCTTTACCAGCATGGGGCCTGGACCGGCACCTACCTGGTGTTCGCCCTGCTGATGCTGCCGGGGCTACTCACCAGCCTGTGGATGCGCGAGCCGGATGTGCCGCTGCAGACCCAACTGGCCGCCGCCCGCTATGGCTTTACCCACCAGATCGTCTCGGTGCTGGTGCTGATCGTGCTGCTGGTGTCGGTGCCGGCCATGTTTACCCAGTTCTTCCACACCGACTTCGCCAGCGTGCTTCGCGGCGAAGCCAGCCTGCTCGACCTGTTGCTGGAAGACCGCGCCTTTCTGCGCGCCCTGCTCTATACCATCCTCACCAGTTTGTGCCTGTCGGCCATGGGCCGCCGCGGTCTGGCCCCGGTGCTGACGCCGATCAACGACTTCGTCGTGCGTTACCGCTGGCAGGCCTTCCTGCTGCTGGGACTGATCGCCACCTACCGCATGTCGGATACGGTGATGGGCGTGATGGCCAACGTCTTCTATATCGATCAGGGCTTTACCAAGGATCAGATCGCCAGCGTCAGCAAGCTGTTCGGCCTGGTCATGACCCTGATCGGCGCAGGTGTCGGCGGCCTGCTGATCGTGCGTTTCGGCATCATGCCGATCCTGTTTATCGGCGGCGTGGCGGCGTCAGCCACCAACCTGCTGTTTATGCTGCTGGTGAGCATGGGCGCCGATCTGCAGATGCTGATCGTGACCATTTCGGCGGACAATTTCAGTGCCGGCCTGGCCACCGCGGCCTTTGTCGCCTACCTGTCGAGCCTGACCAACCTGCAGTTCTCCGCCACCCAGTACGCCCTGCTCAGTTCCATCATGCTCCTGCTGCCGCGCCTGCTGGGGGGTTACTCCGGGGTGGTGGTGGAAAAGTTCGGTTACGAGCAGTTCTTTATCATCACCGCCCTGCTGGGCGTACCGACCCTGCTCCTGATCCTGCTGCAATGGCGCCGGCAGGGGCCGCATCAGGCCAACGGCGAAGCGCCCGACTCTGCGCCGGAAAAAGCCTGATACAACATGAACAAGCCCCGCCAATGGCGGGGCTTGTCTTTCACAGGCCGCGGCAAGTCGCCCTCCATGGACAATCCTGCGTTAAGGGCCCAGCTAGCCGTTGCTCTGTACCAGATGCACCACCCGCTGCGGGAAGGGAATGCCGATGCCAGCCTCGGTCAGTCGCTCCTTGGCCAATTCGGTGAACTCGAAGGTCACCGGCCAGAAATCCGCAGTCCCCACCCAGACCCGCAGGGACAGGTTGATGGCGCTGTCGCCCAGGCCGGTGACAAACACCACCGGTGCCGGATCACGCTGCACCCGTGGATCTTCTGCGATTTTCAACAGCACTTCGCGGGCAGTCTTGATGTCGCTTGAATAGTCGATGCCCAGATTGATATCGGCACGACGCCGCGGCTCACGGGAATAGTTGGTGATATGACCATTGGACAGACTGCCATTGGGCACTATCACCACCTTGTTGTCGGCAGTTTTCAGGGTCGTATGGAAAATATGAATGCTGTCCACGCTGCCGGCTACGCCCTGGGCTTCGATCCAGTCACCAGCGCGGAAGGGGCGAAACAGCATAATCAATACACCGCCGGCGAAGTTGGCCAGGCTGCCCTGCAGGGCCAGGCCGATGGCCAGGCCGGCCGCACCGATCATGGCAATAAAGGAGGTGGTCTCCACACCGACCATGGACGCCACGCTGATCAGCAGCAGCACCTTGAACACGATGCCGGCCAGGCTGCAGATAAAGCTGTGCAGCACCCGGTCGACCTTGCGCCCATCCATCAGTTTGCCGACCTTGCCCACCAGGGTGTTGATCAACCACCAGCCCAGGGCCAGGGTCAGCGCCGCCAGAGTCAACTGACCGGCATACTGCATGACCACAGGCAGCCAGGCCTCGGACAGCTTCATCACTTCATCGATACTTACTTCCATCCAGCGATTCCTCCAAATCCATAAAAAACACCCCAGGGCAGCTGTTAATGTCGCCCAGCAAACAATGGCCGAGAACCACTCTTAATGTCGCCTGCGACGGCCCCTGGGTGGGCGCCATGGATGGCAGCCCATAAATGCAAACGCCATGGCAAGCCATGGCGCTTTAACAGGTTACCTTTTTTGCGACGCGCGGAGGGCCACAAGGTTCCCTCAGGGCAATCAGTCGCGGAAGTTATTGAACTGCAGCGGCATGCCGAAGTCCTTGGCACGCAGGTTGGCAATCACCTCCTGCAGGTCGTCACGTTTCTTGCCGGTGATACGCACCTGCTCGCCCTGGATGGCAGCCTGTACCTTGAGCTTGCTGTCCTTGATATGGGCAACGATTTTCTTTGCCAGCTCCTTGTCGATGCCCTCACGCAGGATCACCTCCTGCTTGACACTCTTGCCCGAGGGGTAGGCGTCCTTGAACTCCAGGCACTGGATGTCGATTTTACGCTTGACCAGACTGAGTTTGAGAATTTCGACCATCTGCTCCAGCTGAAAGTCCGCATCGGCCGTCAGGTTGACAGTCAGCTCTTTCAGTTCAAAACTTCCCTTACCGCGCAGGTCGTAACGGCGCTCAAGTTCCTTGATGGCGTTATCCACCGCATTGGTGACTTCATGTTTGTCCAGTTCGGACACCACATCGAACGAGGGCATGGATTCTCTCCTTACTAAACGGCGCCACCCCTGTCACGATTGGGAGCAGCACTGCTTGACGGTTAAAAAACCGGATCATTATATAGCTGTAGCGACAAAGACTGCCCGGCGAAGTATCGGGCGTATGTGACCACCCACCGAGCCTGCCCCCATGCCCAACTCCCATCTCAGCATTCTGGTCGTAGATGACGCCAAGTTCTCCAGCGCCATCATCGGCCGCGCCCTGAGCCAGGCCGGCTATCAGGATGTCCGCTTTGCCAGCAGCGCTGCCGAAGCCATCACCCTGCTGGAACAGCGCCCCGCCAGCGTACTGCTGGCCGACTGGCTGATGCCGGAGATGAACGGCCTGCAACTCACCGAGCGGGTGCGCCAGCAGGACGAGATGGCGCATCACTACACCTACGTCATCCTGCTGACCGGCAAGGAAGGCGAGAACGTACTGGCCGAAGCCTTTGACAGCGGTGTCGACGACTTTATCAGCAAGGCCGCCATGCACGAGCAACTGGTGCCTCGGGTGTATGCCGCCGACCGCCTGTGCAACACCCTGCAACGCCTGCTGCAGGAAAATCGCCTGCTCACCGAAAACATCGCCAGCCTGGAACAGCGCAACCTGGTCGACCCGCTGACGGGTCTCGGCAATAGCCGTTACCTGCAACAGCGGCTTCTCGACAGCCTGCGTCAGGTGGAATCCCGTGGCGGCGCCCTGTGTTACCTGCTGATCGGCCTGCAGGACATTGAGTCGCTGCACCTGCAATACGGTGAGAGCTTTTATAACGAACTGCTCGGCAGCGTGGCTCGGCGCCTGCAGCAACTGGTACGCCCCCTGGATATTCTGGTGCGCCAGGACGAGATGCACTTCGGCATGATCGCCATGCTGTCCGACCTGCACGAATGCTCGCCAAGCAGTTTCAAGCGCCTGCATGAAGGCATCAACCTCAAGGCGTTCAAGACCAGCGAAGGTTTTATCAGCCTCAAGGCCGGCATCAGCCTGGTCGGTCTGGATGCCAAGGCCCTGCCCTGCACCCCGCAAAGCCTGATGCTGCATGCCGCCAACCTGCTGCCGGAGTCCTACAGCAGCGGCCTGGTTAGCGCCCTGCGCCTGCCCGTACCGCACTGACGAGCCATGCACTGGCATATCCTTGGCGCCGGCAGCCTCGGCAGCCTGTGGGCGGCGCGCCTGGCCCACAGCGGTGAGCACGTGAACCTGATCCTGCGCAGCCCCGAACGTTTGCGCGCTTACCAAGAGGCCGGCGGCCTGACCCTGATAACCCAGGAGCAGGCGCGGCGCTATGAGCTGCCGGCACAACTGGTCGATGACAAGCAGCCCATCCAGCGCCTGCTGCTGGCCTGCAAGGCCTATGACGCGGCAGCAGCGGTCGCCAGCCTGGCACCCCGCCTGGCACCCGACGCCGAACTGATCCTGCTGCAAAACGGCTTGGGCAGCCAGGACGAAGTGGCGCGACTGGCGCCTAATACCCGCTGCATCATGGCCTCCAGCACCGAGGGTGCCTTTCGCCAGGCGGACTTTCAGGTGGTGTTTGCCGGTCATGGTCACACCTGGCTGGGCGACCCATGCCAGCCTGAACCACCGGCCTGGCTCGATACCCTGCAAAAAGCCGGCATCCCCCATGACTGGAGCCTGGATATCCACAGCCGGCTCTGGCGCAAACTGGCGCTGAACTGTGCGATCAACCCACTCACTGTTCTCTATGAGTGTCGCAATGGCGAGCTGCGCGAACACCCGGCGGAAATCGCCAGCCTGTGCGACGAGCTGAGCGAGCTGCTGCAGCGCTGCGGCCAGAGTAGCGCCGCCGAAGACCTGCATGGCGAGGTGCAACGGGTGATCCAGGCCACCGCCGCCAACTACTCCTCCATGTACCAGGATGTCCAGCAGCAGCGCCGAAGCGAGGTCGCCTATCTGCTCGGCTACGCCTGCCAGGCGGCCACCCGCCATGCTCTGAACCTGCCGCACCTGCAAGCCCTGCACCTGCGCCTTAAGGCCCACCTGCAAGCGCGCGGGTTGCCCAGCCACTGATTGCCCAGTTATTCAACCGCGCGTTACCCTGCCCGCACTTCACTTAAGCGACACCTGCCCATGCACCTGCGTCAGCGCCTCGAAAACCTGCCAGTGGGCCGCAAACTGCTGGTTGCCCTGCTCGCCCTGCTGGCCGCCGTCCTATTGGTGGCCAACCTGGCCTTTATCAGCGCGGCCTACTGGATTTCCCAGGAAAGCGTCGCGCCTCAAGCCCTGCATACTCTCGGCAGGCTGATTGCCAGCCCGGCCCTAAGCCACCAGGCGCTGAATTCGGCCCAGGCGGCACAGGCCCTGCTGCAGCGCCTGGATGATTACGCACCGCTGCGCGCGGCGGTGCTCTACGACAGCAACGGCCTGAGCCTGGCCCAGCTGCAACGAGGCGACACGCTGCAGTTGCCGCTGCAAGTGGATCAGGTGGCAGACTGGCGCCAGCATGAGTTCCGCACCAGCCAGCTGATCGAATTGCCGCAGCCCAGCGGTCGCCCCGGCTACCTGCTGCTGGTGGCCTCCAGCGAGTTGCCAGGCGCCTTCTATACCGGCACCCTGACCGCCAGCGGGGCCATCCTGATCTTCAGCCTGCTGCTCTGGTTGATCGTCTCGCGCCAGGTCAAGCGCCTGATCACCCGGCCGATCCGGCGCCTGGAGGAGCTGTCACGTCAGGTCACCCGGGAAGAAAACTATGCCCTGCGCGCCCGTCGCGGCCATGCCGACGAAATCGGCAGCCTGGCCGAGGCCTTCAACACCATGCTCAGCCGCATGGAAGCCCGCGAGCAGCAACTCAAGCGCGCCCGTGACGATGCCCAGAACGCTTTCGACCATGCCCGCAGCCTGGCCGAGGAAACCCGCCACTCCAACCGCAAACTGGAGCTGGAAGTACAGGTGCGAAGCAAGATCGAGAAGAAGCTCAACGGCTTCCAGAAGTACCTCAACAACATCATCGACTCCATGCCCTCGGCACTGATCGCCCTGGACGAGCAACTGTTCGTCACCCAGTGGAATCAGGAGGCCAGCGCCCTTTCCGGTACGCCGCTGAACGAAGCCCTGAACCAGCCGATCTTCCTCGCCTTTGCCCCGCTCAAGCCTTTTCTGGCGCAGATTCGCCGTGCCACCGAACAGCACAGGGTGGAGAAAGTCGAGCGGGTCACATGGGAAAAGGCCGGCGAACTCCATCACTATGCCCTGACCATCTATCCGCTCACGGGCGGTGCCGGACGCGGCACGGTGATCCGCATCGACGACATCACCCAGCGCCTGGCCCTGGAGGACATGATGGTGCAATCGGAGAAAATGCTCTCGGTGGGCAGCCTGGCCGCCGGCATGGCCCATGAGATCAACAACCCCCTGGGGGCCATCCTGCACAACGTGCAAAATATTCGCCGACGCCTGTCCAGCGAGCTGGCCAAGAATCAGCAGGAAGCAGAACAAGCCGGTATCTGCCTCGAAGCCATCGACCGCTATCTGCAGGCCCGGGAAATCCCCCAGCTACTCGATGGAATTCAGCAGGCCGGCAGCCGCGCGGCCCGAATCGTCAGTCATATGCTCAGCTTCAGCCGCCGCAGCAACCGCCAGCTGGCGCCCTGCGAACTGCCGGCACTGCTCAACCAGGCGCTGGAGATCGCCAGCAATGACTTCGACCTGACCGAAAGCTTCGATTTCAAGAGCCTGCGCATCGTCCGCGACTTCGCCGCCGACCTACCGACCGTGCCGGGTACGGCCAACGAACTGGAGCAGGTGTTGCTCAACCTGCTGAAAAACGCCGCCCAGGCCATCCACCAGCGCCCCAGTGACGCCCCTCCTGGGCAGATCACCCTGCGCGCGCATCTGGCTGGCGCCTGGGTCCAAATCCAGGTGGAAGACAACGGTATTGGCATGAACGAAGCCGTGCGCAAACGAATCTTCGAACCCTTCTTTACCACCAAGGAAATCGGTCAGGGCACGGGGCTTGGTCTGTCGGTGTCCTACTTCATCATCACCAACAACCACAAAGGGCAGATGGAAGTGCAGTCCAAACCGGGCCAGGGCACCTGCTTTACCCTGCGCCTACCCCTGACCGCCGCCACCGCCGAAACGGATTTGTAACCATGGGCTATCGACTGTCGAAAATTTACACCCGCACCGGCGATACCGGCGAAACCGGCCTGGCCGACGGCCGCCGAGTCACCAAGGATCACCCGCGCATTGAAGCAATAGGCGAGCTGGATACGCTGAACAGCCAGCTCGGCCTGCTACTGGCCGAACTGGCCGAGCAACAGGCCGGCTGTCTGGCGCTGACGGAGATCATCGAGGTGCTGACGCCCTGTCAGCATCGCCTGTTTGACCTCGGCGGCGAGCTGGCCATGCCCGAGTACCAGGCCCTGCAGAGTACGGAAATCCAGCGCCTGGAAGCGGCCATCGACCGCTGGAACGAGGAGGTCGGCCCGCTGGAAAACTTTATCCTGCCTGGCGGTTCGCGCCTGATCGCCCAGGCCCATATGTGCCGCAGCCTGGCCCGCAGCGCCGAACGCCGCTGCCAGCACCTGAATGCCGTAGAGCCGATTCGTGGCGAGGGCCTGGCCTATGTCAACCGCCTGTCCGACCTGCTGTTTGTCGCCGCACGGCTGATCGCCAAGCGCCAGGGGATCGATGAAGTGCTATGGCAGGCGGCCGCCAAAGAACCCAGCGCATAGGGTGGATGACGTCGTGTTCATCCACCACTGCGGACTGGCGGATGGATAGAGCACCGTCCACCCTACGCCTTCAGAGCAGACTGAGCTGGCTTTCGAATGTGCGCCGCTCGCCACTAAGCGGGTCGATAAAGCCCAGCCCCCGGGCCAGCAGCTTCAACGGCTTGCTGTAGTCGTCCGGGGCGCCAGGCGCGACTGTTACCTCAGGGTAGAAGGGATCATTGAGGATGGGTGCGCCCAGGGCGGCCAGATGCACCCGCAGCTGATGCTTCTTGCCCGTCACCGGATAGAGCCGGTACAACCAGTGCTCGCCAAGCGTCTCGGCCACCTCGATACGGGTTTCAGTATTGGCCGGGCCGGCCACTTCCTGCATACGGAAGAAGGGTTCAGCCGCGTCCAGCCGGGTTGCCCGCTGCAGTGGAAAACTCAGCAGGGGCAAGGCCGGGGCCAGCGCCTCGTAGCATTTATCCATCTGCCGCTCGCGGAACAAGGCCTGATAACGACCACGGCTGGCGGGGTTGGTGGAGAACAGCACCAGACCGGCAGTGTGCCGGTCGATGCGATGCAGCGGCACCAGATCGGCGTTGCCCAGACGCTCGATCAGACGCGCCAGCAGGGTCTGCTCGACATACTCGCCGGCGGGCATCACCGGCAAAAAATGCGGCTTGTCGGCCACCAGCAGGTGCTCATCCTGAAACAGTATTGTTTCGCTGAAGGGAATCGGCTGTTCCGCCGCCACCTCGCGAAAGTAATGCACCTTCAGCCCTTCCCGATAGGGCGCATCCAGCCCCAGAGGCTGCCCTGTGCCATCCAGCACCCGACCGCGCAGCATACGCTCACGCCAGACCTCGGCGGCGATGGCCGGAAAATGCGCACACAGGCATTCCAGCACCGTAGACCAATCCCCCTGGGGCAGGTGCAGGGTGCTGGGACGCATCAGTGAAGAAGATCGGGCTTGCACGATTCAGTTCACCGAAGTCAGTCTGCAACGGGCCATAAGCCACGAATTCCGGCCACACCCTGGGCACCAGACCGCCAGGCACAATCGAGATCGCCAGGCCCCAGACCGCCCAGCAGATAGGCCGGCTGATTAAAGCCTCGCAGCAACTGCGCAGCATGAGCCCAGCCCAGCGCCTGGGCATCAGGATGGGTCTGGGTAGGTTGCAGCGGCGACAGGGTGACAAAATCCAGCCCCAGCTCGGCCGCCAGGGCCAGCTCGCGGGCATCGTGACAGGATGCCGCCAGCAGCCCGCCAGCGGGCCGCGACACTCCAGCGTCAGCCAGTTCGTTCAGCTGCCTGGCCGTCAAATGCCAGCCGGCTCCGGGAAAATCCCCCCAGGCGTGCTGCGCCCCCTTTAGCATCAGCAGGGCACGGCCGCCGCACAGGGCCAGAGCTTCATCGGCCAGGGTTCGATACTGGCTTGACGATAGCTGCGGGGCGCGCAATTGCAGCAGCCTCACGCCCTGGTTCAAGGCCAATTCGATACCCTGCAGCAACTGGGCGGCGCTCAGGTTATCGGGGGTGATCAGATAGCGATCCGGCAGTTGCGCTGCCGCCACGATGGGCCTATTGGCCGCCGGAAACGCATAGTCGGCCAGCTCGGCCGAGCTGACCCAGGCCAGCGGCTGGCCCTCGGCGCCATGGGGCTCACCGCTAAAGGCCGAGACCTCCCAGACATCCAGCAACACCTGCTTGTCGGGGTAGTCATGGCGCACCTGGATCAGTGGACGCGCCGCCGTCGGGCAGATGCCCAGCTCCTCCTCCAGCTCCCGGGCCAGGGCCGCCTCGACCGCCTCACCCGATTCCACCTTGCCGCCGGGAAACTCCCATAGGCCGCCCTGGTGTTTGTCGGCGGGGCGGCGGGCAATCAGGATGCGCTGATCCGCGCCACGGATCACCGCGGCAGCGACATGAATACGCCTCACCCCTGTGCCTCCGCCAGAGCGGCCTGGTACCAGCGCTGAAAGGCCGGCCAACCATAGATGGTCGCTACATAGGCCGCCGCCACCTCGGGCAAGTCCACCCGATAACTGCGCAGGCGCGCCGCCACCGGAGCAAAGAAGGCATCGGCAATGCTGGCATGACCGAAGAGAAAGGGGCCGTCCGCGCCAAAGCGGGCCCGACAGTCGGTCCACAACGCACAGATACGCTGGATATCGGCCTGGGCCTCGTCCGGTATTGCAGTCAGGGCCTGATCACGCGCAAGGTCCATGGGCAGATGCGTGCGCAGGCCGACAAAACCACTGTGCATTTCGGCACAGAGACTGCGCGCCAGGGCCCGGGCGTATTGTCCGCGAGGCCAGAGATGGGCCTCGGGAAAGCATTCGGCCAGGTACTCGGCAATCGCCAGGCTGTCCCACACCGGCCCCTCATCGGTTTTCAGCACCGGCACCTTGCCCACGGGCGAGTGTTCCAGCATGCGCGCGCGACTGTCGCCTTGGTATAACGGAATCAGCAGCTCGTCATACGCCACCTCGGCCAATTCCAGAGCCAGCGCCGCTCGCAGCGACCAGGACGAGTAGTTTTTGTTGCCGATCACCAGTTGCAAGGCCATGCCGATCTCCTTGGATTGCGCTCAGGATGAAGCAGTGGACGTTAAAAGTGCGTACCCCGAATAGCAAATTCCCGTTGTTCATGGGGGCATGAACAACGGGAATAGCCGGTCTCAGACAGGCGCGCTGAGCACGTGGAGCCTTTTGTTTACTGCTTAGGTGCGGTATTCGGCATTGATCTTGACGTATTCATGGGACAGGTCGGTGGTCCAGATGGTCTCGCTGCAATCGCCACGGCCCAGTTCGATACGGATGGTGATTTCCTCCCGGGCCATCACCGCCGCCCCCTGGGCTTCGGTGTAGGTCGCCGCCCGCGCGCCCTTGCTGGCGATGCAGACTTCACCCAGGAACACATCGATCTTGCTCACATCCAGATTGGCCACCCCGGCATAGCCGACGGCGGCGAGGATACGCCCCCAATTGGGGTCGGAAGCGAACAACGCGGTCTTGATCAGCGGCGAATGGGCCACGGCATAGCCCACATCCAGGCATTCCTGGTGGGTGGCACCGCCATTGACCTGTACGGTGACAAATTTGGTCGCGCCTTCACCATCGCGAACGATGGCCTGGGCCACCTCCATGCACACCTCGAACACCGCCTGCTTGAGCTTGGCGAACAGCTCACCGGAAGCGCTGGTGATCTCCGGCAGCTGAGCCTGGCCGGTAGCGATCAGCATGCAGCAGTCGTTGGTGGAGGTATCGCCATCGATGGTGATGCGGTTGAACGACTTGTTCGCCGCATCGCGCACCAGATCCTGCAGCACACTGCGCGCCACCTTGGCGTCGGTGGCGATATAGCCGAGCATGGTGGCCATGTTCGGGCGGATCATGCCCGCGCCCTTGCTGATGCCGGTGACAGTGACGGTAACGCCTTCATGCACGAACTGGCGGCTGGCGCCCTTGGGCAGAGTGTCGGTGGTCATGATGCCTTCGGCAGCCTGGGCCCAGTTGTTCTCAGCCAGATTGTCCAGGGCTGCCTGCAGCGCGCCTTCGATCTTCTCCACCGGCAGCGGCTCACCTATCACCCCGGTGGAAAACGGCAGCACCGCCTCCTCGGCCACACCTGCCAGTTTGGCCAGGGCGGCGCAGCTGCGGCGGGCATTGAGCAGGCCCTCAGGGCCGGTACCGGCATTGGCGTTGCCGGTATTGGTCAGCAGCAGGCGCACTTCGCCCTGCAGGCGCTCGCGAGTCACCAATACCGGCGCGGCACAGAAGGCGTTGGTGGTGGTAACCCCGGCGATACGCGAACCCTCGACGCAGCGCATCACCACCACATCCTTGCGCCCGGGGCGCTTGATGCCGGCCGAGGCAATGCCCAGCTCGAAACCTGGAACCGGGTGCAGGGTGGACAACGGGCCAAGACCGACAGCCATAGAAAACGCTCCTTGAGGTGACACGACCGAATGGGATGGTAAAACGCCGCGAGCGGTTTAACCGTTCGCGGCGTCAGCAATTGCCTGTGCAGCATAGCCAAATTGGGGGCTGGCTCAACCCGCCTTTTGTCGCGGCCTGCGTTAACTGACCTGACCGTGACAATGCTTGTACTTCTTGCCGGAGCCACAGGGGCAGGGCTCGTTGCGCCCGATCTTCGGCTCGCTGCGTACCGGCGCGGCGGCAACGGCCACATCGCCTTCCTCAGCGGTTTCGGCCATGGGCATGGCCGAGGCTTCGGCGTGCTGGAACTGCATGCGCTCGGCCAGGGCTTCAGCCTCGCGACGCAGGCGCGCCTCTTCCTCAGCCGGGTCTTCGCGGCGCACCTGCACATGGCAGAGTACACGGATGGTGTCGCGCTTGATCGAGTCCAGCAGCTCCTGGAACAGGGTAAAGGATTCGCGCTTGTACTCCTGCTTGGGGTTCTTCTGCGCATAGCCGCGCAGGTGAATGCCTTGACGCAGGTGATCCATGGTGGAGAGGTGATCCTTCCACAGGTCATCGAGCACACGCAGCAGGATCTGCTTCTCGAAGGTGCGCAGGGCCTCGGCACTGGCCTGCTCTTCCTTCTCGTTGTAAGCCTTGAGCAGCTCTTCGAGGATGCGCGCGCGCAGGGTTTCCTCGTACAGCTTGTGATCGTCGTCCAGCCACTGCTGGATCGGCAGCTTGAGGCCGAAGTCGCTGTAAAGAGTGGCTTCCAGGCCGGCGATGTCCCACTGCTCGGGCAGCGACTGTGGCGGGATATGGCCGTTGATCGCAGCGGTCAGTACTTCCTCGCGGAACTCCGCGATGGTTTCACCGATATTGTCCGCGGCCAGCAGAGTGTTGCGCATGTGATAGATCACCTTGCGCTGCTCGTTGGCCACGTCGTCGAATTCCAGCAACTGCTTGCGCATGTCGAAGTTGCGCCCTTCTACCTTGCGCTGCGCCTTCTCGATGGCGTTGCTGACCATGCGATGCTCGATGGCCTCACCGGACTGCATGCCCAGGGCCTTCATAAAGTTCTTCACCCGATCGGAGGCGAAGATGCGCATCAGGTTGTCTTCCAGCGAGAGATAGAAGCGGCTGGAGCCCGGGTCGCCCTGGCGACCAGCACGGCCGCGCAGCTGGTTGTCGATACGGCGCGACTCGTGACGCTCGGAGGCAATCACATGCAGGCCACCCGCCTCGATCACCTGCTGATGACGCTTCTGCCAGTCGGCCTTGATCTGCGCGATCTGCTCGGGGGTGGGATTCTCCAGGTTGGCAACTTCCACTTCCCAGTTGCCACCCAGCAGGATGTCGGTGCCGCGACCGGCCATATTGGTGGCAATGGTCAGCGCGCCGGGACGACCGGCCTGGGCGATGATCTCGGCTTCCTTGTCGTGGAACTTGGCGTTGAGCACCTTGTGCTCGATGCCTTCCTTGTTCAGCAACTGCGACACGTACTCGGACGTCTCGATGGTCGCGGTGCCCACAAGGATCGGCCGGCCCAGGGCCAGGCATTCCTTGATATCGGTGATGATGGCGGCGTATTTCTCTTCCTGGGTCAGGTACACCAGGTCGTTGAAGTCCTTGCGTGCCACGGCCTTGTTGGTGGGGATGACCACCACGTCCAGACCGTAGATCTGGTTGAACTCGAAGGCTTCGGTGTCGGCGGTACCGGTCATGCCGGTCAGCTTGTTGTACAGGCGGAAGTAATTCTGGAAGGTGGTCGAGGCCAGGGTCTGACTCTCGGCCTGAATGTTCACCCCTTCCTTGGCCTCGATGGCCTG
>JBFHPI010000016.1:0-15568 GCA_041592855.1 Pseudomonas sp. | reverse complement strand
CAGGGCGGCGTGCAGCAGGTGGGTAGCCGAATGATTGAGGGCCGTGGCTTGGCGCACGCCGGCATCGACTTCGGCCTTGACCGAAGCCCCCACGCTCAAGCCACCTTTAACGGCCACGCCGTGATGCAGGAAGGCACCCCCGGCCTTGGTGGTGTCGCGCACATCGAAACGAACGCCGGCCCCTTCAAGGTAGCCGCAGTCGCCGACCTGACCGCCGGACTCGGCGTAGAACGGGGTCTGATCCAGCACCACCACGCCCTCCTCGCCCTCGGCCAGGCTGTCGACCGGAGCCCCAGCCTTGAACAGGGCAATGATCTTGCCGCTGCCGCTGGTGCCGGTATAACCCAGGAATTCAGTATCGCTGTCGACTTTGACCAGGGCGTTGTAATCCATGCCGAAGGCGCTGGCGGAACGGGCGCGCTCGCGCTGGGCCTGCATTTCGCGCTCGAAGCCTTCCTCGTCCAGGGTCAACTCGCGCTCGCGGGCGATATCGCCGGTCAGGTCCATGGGGAAGCCGTAGGTGTCATACAGCTTGAACACCACCTCACCGGGAATGACGCTGCCCTTGAGCTCGGCCAGATCCTGCTCAAGAATCTTCAGGCCCTGCTCCAGGGTCTTGGCGAATTGCTCTTCCTCGGTTTTCAGCACGCGCTCGATATGCGCCTGCTGCTGTTTAAGCTCGGGGAAGGCTTCGCCCATCTCGGCCACCAGCGCGGCGACGATCTGATGGAAGAAGGCGCCCTGGGCCCCCAGCTTGTTGCCGTGACGGCAGGCGCGGCGAATGATGCGGCGCAGCACATAGCCGCGCCCTTCATTGGACGGGGTCACGCCATCGGCAATCAGGAAACTGCAGGAACGGATATGGTCGGCCACGACCTTGAGCGAAGCCTGGCCTTCGTTGGCGCAACCAATGGCCTTGGCCGCGGCAGCCAGCAGGCTCTGGAACAGGTCGATCTCGTAGTTCGAGTTGACGTGCTGCAGCACCGCACTGATGCGTTCCAGGCCCATGCCGGTGTCCACCGAGGGCGCCGGCAGCGGATGCAACACGCCATCGGCAGTTCTATTGAACTGCATAAAGACGTTGTTCCAGATCTCGATATAGCGGTCGCCATCTTCCTCGGGCGAGCCGGGCGGGCCACCCCAGATATGCTCGCCATGGTCGAAGAAGATCTCGGTGCAGGGACCGCAGGGGCCGGTGTCACCCATGGCCCAGAAGTTGTCGGAGGCGTAAGGCGCGCCCTTGTTGTCACCGATGCGGATCATGCGCTCGGCGGGGATGCCGACTTCCTTGTGCCAGATGTCATAGGCCTCGTCGTCGGTGGCGTAGACGGTGACCCAGAGTTTTTCCTTGGGCAGGTTCAGCCATTTGTCGCTGGTGAGGAACTCCCAGGCGTAGTGAATGGCGTCGCGCTTGAAGTAATCACCGAAGCTGAAGTTACCCAGCATCTCGAAGAAGGTGTGGTGGCGCGCGGTGTAGCCGACGTTTTCCAGGTCGTTGTGCTTGCCGCCGGCGCGCACACACTTCTGGCTGGTGGTGGCGCGGGTGTAGGCGCGCTTTTCCAGGCCGAGGAAGCAATCCTTGAACTGGTTCATCCCCGCGTTGGTGAACAGCAGGGTCGGGTCGTTACCCGGAATCAGGGAGCTGGAAGCAACACGGGCGTGTCCCTTCTGTTCGAAGAAGCTGAGAAAGGCTTCACGGATTTCTGCGCTTTTCATAGGACTCTTCCAAAAAACAGCGGCCACGGCATAGCCGGCAACAAAGGCGGCGTGAAAGCGTAGCGAGCGAAGGCTAGGCAAGGCAAAAACAGACGAAAAAGCGCAGTTTACGAGTTGTAAATGAGCATTTTGAGCCTGTTTTTAACGCCGCATAGCCGAGCGCAGTAGCTGTCACGCTGCCTGCAAAGGGCCGCATTATATCGGGCCTTGGCCATGGAGCTAGTGCCTTTATTGATAGATGGTGGCTATGGCAGCGGGCAAATTGCCGCATAAAGCCGAGATTGGCGCCCGGCAGCACATAAGCCCGACCTAGCGTGGAAAGGCGGCAAAGGCCTTGATCACCTGTTCGATCGCCTCGCCGCTTACATCCAGGTGGGTGACCAGGCGCAGACGCGCTGCTGCAGTCACGGCAATGCCGCGCTCGGCCATAAAGGCTTTGAGCTCGGCAGCACGCTCGCCGAGTTGCACATAGACCATATTGCTCTGCACCGGCTCGACGCCATAACCCAACTCGGTCAGTGCCGCGCCCAGGCGTTCGGCATTGGCATGATCCTCGGCCAAACGCGCCACCTGATGCCGCAGGGCATACAGCCCCGCCGCCGCCAGCACGCCGGCCTGGCGCATGCCGCCACCGAGCATTTTGCGCAGGCGCCGCGCCTTGCCGATCAACTCGGCGCTGCCACAGAGCACTGAGCCCACCGGCGCACCGAGCCCCTTGGACAGGCAGACCGAAACCGAATCGAAATACCGGGTGATCTCCCGCGCCGACACGCCCAACCTTACAGCGGCGTTATACAGGCGGGCGCCATCCAGGTGCAGAGCCAGGCCGCGGCGCCGGGTCAGTTCGCGGGCGGCCGCCAGATAATCCAGGGGCAGTACCTTGCCCTGCATGGTGTTTTCCAGGGCCAACAGGCGGGTGCGGGCAAAGTGAAAATCATCCGGTTTGATCGCCGCCTCGACCCGGGCCAGATCCAGGGAGCCGTCGGCCTCAACCTCGATGGGTTGCGGCTGGATGGAACCCAGCACTGCCGCACCGCCGCCTTCATATTTATAGGTGTGGGCCTGCTGCCCGACGATGTACTCCTCGCCACGCTCGCAGTGGGCCATCAGCCCCAGCAGGTTGCTCATGGTGCCCGTGGGCACGAACAGGGCCGCGGCAAACCCCAGCTCGGCCGCCAGGTACTGCTCCAGGCGATTGACCGTGGGGTCTTCACCATACACATCGTCACCCAGCTCCGCCGCCAGCATGGCCTCGCGCATGCCTGGGGTGGGCAGGGTCACGGTATCGCTGCGCAGATCGATGATGGGCATGGCGGGCAATCCTTTATTGAGATGGCAACGATCCTAGGGGCCGCCCCGAGGGCAGACAAGATACAGATCGGGCAAGAAAGTCCAGGACAGCTCTATGGGGTGGATAGCGCCCTACCCATCCCCACCAGGACAGCCAGTTAGACCAGATTTACGTCTTGCGCGGGGACGATCAGGATGCCGGCGCGCAGGCCGTTCTTGACCTTGGGATTGGGGAAAATGATGCGCGCACCCGGCTCATCCACCACCCAACGGGTGCTGGCCAGGTCTTCGGCGAGCAGATAGCCCTGGGGCAGTTCGCTGAAATTCTCCACGTCTGCCGGCAGGTGCAGCTGGAAGGCGTCGCTGTGCTTGATCACTTCCCGCGAGACCGCAAACAGCTTGAGCTCACTCAGGCCATCCGGCTTATCCGGCTCCACGCCCTCGATCAGGCGCTGCAGCTGCTGTTCCAGGCGCTGCAAGTTGACCTGCTGGTTCTGCCCAAAGGGCCGCGCCTTGCCCAGTTCCAGGGTAAAAGCCTCGGCGCCCAGCTGGGTGTAGGTGTAAGCACTGAAGGTCACCGAGCTTTTGTTGTGCAGCAGCACCGCCTCGATACCCGCTGCATTCAGTCGTGCCAGCTCGCGCTGACTGCGCGGACGCCCCTCCTGGTAGGGGTAAAGGGCAAACTGCTCGATCTTCGAGCCACGGATGGCGGTATGCAGGTCGTAATGCAGACGGGTTCGCTGCGGCTGACTGAAGAAGGTCGCCGCCAGGTGCTCCAGGTCGCAGGCGCGCAGGGCCTCGGGACCGGTGTGCTCATCATGACGACCATTGAACAGGCGGTTGATGTCCTGTTCGATATAGCGCTCGCCACGACGCATGGCCTCGGGATTGCCGAACAGAAAGAGAATCCGTGCACGGGGTTGCAGCTCGCTGCGGGCAATGCCGCGCAGCAGGTGGTCGAGCAGTTCGATGGGGGCGGTCTCGTTGCCGTGGATACCGGCGGAAAGCAGCAAGTCCATGCCATTATCGCGCCCGGACGCCGGGGTTACTTCGACCGCACCTTCGGCCAGCCAGCGCAGGCGCGTGCCCTCGGGGGTCAGCTGAATCTTCGCTGCCGGCTCATGGCCGGCCAGGGTCAGTTCGAGCAGTTTGCCGAGGGCAAGCATAAGCGTTTCCTCTGAGCGCAAAAGCGCGCTTAGTGATTGCAGTCCGGGCCATGGATATGGCCCTCATCATCGGCCAGGTCGGCCGGTTCCATCTCCAGCTCCAGGCTGACCAGGTTAGTGGCCAGCGGGCGCAGCAACAGATTGGCGTACTCGCTATCGCCCTCCGCCACATCCACGCCGATCATCAGCTGACCATTGCCGACCTGCTGAATCCACACTTCCTTGCCCTGCCAGATCACGGCAAAACGGGTGCAGGAAGTTTCCAGCTGGGTGCCGTCCTGGTCTTCAAGGATCAGCTGCAGGGCGTCGCTCATAAATTCTCCACGGTTTTGCTGCAGGGTGGATCGATACAGCGCCCACCCGACTCAGGCTAATTGGAAAGGATAAACCGCGCCCAGTTTAAGGATCTGGGTCAGTTCATCCAAGGCCGTGCGACATTCGTTAAGCAATTGTGGATCAGCCAGGTCGTTTTCGCTCAGGCGATCGCGGTAGTGCTTGTCGACCCAGAGGTTGAGGCTGTCGTGCAGGGTCGGGGTCATAATCACGCCCGGGTTGACCGCCGCCAGCTCGTTTTCCTTCAGCGCCACGCGCAGGCGCAGGCAAGCCGGGCCACCGCCGTTCTGCATGCTCTGCTTGAGGTCGAACACCTTGACCTCACGGATCGGGCCTGTGCTGCTGGTCAACTGCTGCAGGTAGTTCCACACATTGCTGTTGTTGCGACACTCCTCCGGCACGATCAGCAGCATGCCGCCATCGGCGCGACTGAGCAGCTGGCTGTTAAACAGGTAGGACTTGACCGCATCCTCCACCGTGACCGCCTCACGGGGCACGCAGACGGCCTGGAAGTTGCCGCCACGGCGAGCCAGCTTGTCGCGCAGCTCGGCCAGCACCTTGTCGGTCTCCAGGAAGGCGTCCTGGTGATAGAACAGCACCTCGCCATTGCCCACGGCGATCACGTCGTTGTGGAACACGCCCTGGTCGATCACGTCCGGGTTCTGCTGGGCATAGACCACCCCGGCCTCACTCAGGCCATGCAGACGGGCTACCGCCTGGGAAGCCTCCAGGGTCTGACGCGCCGGGTAGCGCTGCGGAGCCGGGAAGCGGGCATCGAAGGCACTGCGACCAAAGACGAAGAACTCCACCCCGGCATCGCCATAGCCCTTGCAGAAACGGGTGTGGTTGGCCGCGCCTTCATCACCGAACTGACCGACTGGCGGCAGCGCGGCATGGTGGGCGAAGTGCTGCTCGTTGGCGAACATGGCGCCCAGCACGCGGCTGGTGGTGGGGTGTTCGATGGAGCGATGGAACTTGCAGTTGAGGTTGGCAGCGGTGAAATGCACGCGGCCGTCGGCCGTGTCGGCGCTGGGGCTGACGGTGCAGGCGTTGGCCGTCCACATGCTGGAGGCCGAGCAGCTGGCCACCAGCAGCGGCATGGCCTCCTTGGCCGCCTGCTGGATCACCTGGGCATCGCTGCCGCTAAAGCCCAGGCTGCGCAGCACGGCGACATTGGGCCGCTCCTGCGGGGCCAGTACGCCCTGCTTGAAGCCCATGTCCATCAGCGCCTTCATCTTGGCCAGGCCCTGCTTGGCGGCTTCCTTGGGGCTGGAGACCGCCTGGCTGTTGCTCTGCGAGGCGACGTTACCGTAGGACAGGCCACCGTAGTTGTGGGTCGGGCCCACCAGGCCGTCGAAGTTCATCTCATAGGCATTCATTACAGCGTCACTCCAGGGGTCAGGGTGGTGGGCAGGCTAAGGCTGGCACATTCCAGAGAGGCCACCGGATAGGCGCAGTAATCGGCGGCGTAATAGGCGCTGGCGCGGTGGTTGCCAGAGGCACCGATACCACCGAAGGGCGCGGTGCTGGCAGCGCCGGTGAGCTGTTTGTTCCAGTTGACGATGCCGGCGCGGCTGCGCAGCCAGAAGTCTTCATAGCGGGCCTGGGAGTCGGACAACAGACCCGCCGCCAGGCCGTACTGGGTGGCATTGGCCTCGGCAATGGCGGCATCGAAGTCGGCGTAGCGGATCACCTGCAGCAGCGGGCCGAAGAACTCCTCGTCGATCCGCTCGGCCACGGCCGTGACGTCGATAATGCCCGGGGTCAGCAGGGCGGCATTGGCCTCGGGCTGGGTCATGGCCAGCAGGGTGGTGGCGCCCTTAGCCAGAAGATCCTGCTGGGCCTGCAGCAACTGAGCCGCGGCCTGCAGGGAGATCACCGAGCCCATAAAGGGCGCCGGCTGGGCATCGAAGCGACCGACGCGGATCTGCCCGGCCACCTGCACCAGGCGCGCCAGCAGGGCGTCACCCCACGCCCCCACTGGCACCAGCAGGCGGCGGGCGCAGGTGCAGCGCTGGCCGGCGCTGATAAAGGCGGACTGCACGATGGTGTAGACCGCCGCATCCACATCCGCCACCTGATCGACGATCAGCGGGTTGTTGCCGCCCATTTCCAGAGCCAGGATCTTGTCCGGACGGCCGGCAAACTGGGCATGCAGCAGGTTGCCGGTGCGACTGGAGCCGGTAAAGAACAGGCCGTCGATGCCTGCATTGGCGGCCAGGGCCACGCCGGTTTCGCGAGCCCCCTGCACCAGGTTGAGCACGCCCGCCGGCAGGCCGGCTTCGATCCAGCACTTGACGGTTAGCTCGGCGACTTTCGGGGTCAGCTCGCTGGGCTTGAACACCACGCAGTTACCCGCCAGCAGCGCCGGCACGATGTGGCCATTGGGCAGGTGGCCGGGAAAGTTGTAGGGGCCGAACACGGCCACCACGCCATGGGGCTTGTGCCGCAGTACGGCGGTGGCGTCGGCCAGGGGCCCACTCTTCTCGCCGGTACGCTCGCGGTAGCTCTGGATGGAGATGGCCACCTTGTTGACCATGCTGGTGACTTCGGTGGCGGTTTCCCACAGCGGCTTGCCGGTTTCCTCGCCGATGCAGTGGCCCAGCGCTTCGGCATGGGCCTTGAGACTGGCAGCAAACCGCTCCAGCACGGCAATGCGCTCGTCCAGCGAGCGCGAGGCCCAGGCCGGGAAGGCGGCGCGGGCGGCGGCCACGGCAGCGTCAACCTGCTCGGCCGTGGCGCCCTGGCCCTGCCAGATCACGGCCTGGCTGACCGGGTCCAGCGATTGCAGCGGCTCGCCCTGGCCTGGCTGCCAGGCACCTGCGATGTAATGAGTGCTCATCTTGTTTTATCACTCCCAGCAAAGGATGGGCCCGGTCAGAACCGAACGCCAACAACGGTCGGGCCACGCAGCACGGCTGCGCGGCCAAAGAAAATCAGCCGCGGGCCGACAGGGCGACGGCGCGCACCTGGTCACCTGCATTGAGCTGCAGGCGCTTGGCGGTCAGGGCATCGACCACCAGGCTGCCGGCGGCCATGCGCGCCGGGGCGGCGGTGATGCGGCAGTCCTCACGCTTGCGGTTATGGATCAGGAAGGCGCTGGCATCATCACCCGGGGTGCCAATGGCCAGGATCAGATTCTGGCTGTCGTGCACCGCACGAATCTTGTCGGTCTGCGCCTCGATGGCGGGACCTGCGTCGAAGATGTCGACATAGCCCTGGTAGCTGAAACCCTCGGCCTTGAGCATGGCCAACGCCGGCTCGGTATCGGGATGGACCCGACCGATGACCTTGCGCGCATCCTCGGAGAGAAAGCAGGTGTAGAGCGGAAACTTGGGCATCAGCTCGGCAATAAAGGCCTTGTTGCCCACCCCGGTGAGATAGTCGGCGGTGGAGAATTCCATCTTGAAGAAATGTCGGCCCAGGCTCTCCCAGAACGGCGAACGGCCCTGTTCGTCGGACATGCCGCGCATCTCGGCAATCACCTTGTCACCGAACAGCTCGCGGAACTCGGCCATAAACAGAAAACGCGCCTTGGACAGCAAGCGGCCATTGAGGCCACTGCGGTGCTCGGCATGCAGGAACAGCGAGCACAGTTCGGAGTTGCCGGTCAGGTCGTTGGCCAGAAACAGGGTGGGAATCTGCCGGTGGATATTCAGCTCTTGGGAGGCGCTGACGGTCAGCCCCACCCGGTAGTTGTACCAGGGCTCGCGCAGCCCGACCGCGCCGGCCACTGCGGAAATACCCACGACCTGGCCTTCGTCGTTTTCCAGCACGAACAGGTAGTCGGCATCGGCGCGCTCGGCATCGCCGCGAAAGGTTTTCTCGGCCCAGCCAACCCGATGCGCCAGGCGCTCTTCGTTGGCCGGCAGGGTGGTCAGGCCAGCGCCTGTGCTGCGCGCCAACTCCAGCAAGGCTGGCAGGTCGGCGCTACGAACGGGACGAACGATCATCAACTCACTCCTTAAACCGCCACCAGGCGCACACTGACACCCTCGCCAACGCCCAAGGCTTCGGCGGCGGCCAGACTCAGGGTTACCGGCTTACCCGGCACCCAGTCGAGATCCGCGACAATGGCGCGGTAGTCCTGCAACTGCCCGTTACTGACCAGATACTGCCGGCCGCCCTTGCCGGGCTCGCCGATGCGTACCGGCACCACGCGACTCTGGGCGATGGAACGGATACCCGAGGTGCGCGCATGCAGGGTCGGGCCGCCATCGAAGATGTCGATGTAGTGATCGGTCTCGAAGCCCTCGCGCATGAGGATGTCGAAGGTCACCTGGGCCCGCGGATGCACCTGGCCCATGGCCTCCTGGGCCTCGTCCGGCAGCAGCGGTACATAGATGGGGTAATGAGGCATCAGTTCGGCGAGGAAGGTACGGCTCTTCAGGCCACACAGGCGCTCGGCCTCGGCGTAGTTCATGTCGAAGAAGTTGCGCCCCACTGCATCCCAGAACGGCGAGTCGCCGGCCTCGTCGCTGTGCCCGACGATCTCCACCACCACCGCATCGGCAAAGCGCTCCGGGTGGCTGGCGACGAACAGCAGGCGGCCGCGGGAGTTGAGCTCGGACCAGGCGGTGTCCACCAGCGGCCGCTCCACATAGAAACTGGTCAACAGGCTGTTGCCGGTCAGGTCATGGCACAGCGAGAGCACGTGGATCTTGTTATGGATCTTCAGCTCGCGGGAATTGTGCACGAAGGTTTCGTTGCGAAAGCTGTAGAAGGGTTCGGAATAGCCGGCCGAGGCGACAATGCCGGAGCAACCGACCAGGCGCCCGCTTTCGCTGTCTTCAAGGACGAAGAAGTAGCTCTCTTCGCCATTGAAGCTGACTTCGGCAGCGAACGAGGCTTCCGAGGCAGCGATCTTCTCGCGCAGACGCTCGGCATCGTCCGGCAGCGAGGTGACACCTACCGGGCTGTCGGCGGCCAAGCGCTGTACTTCAGCGAGATCGGCCATTTGCGCGGGGCGCATCACCAGCATGGTGTCACTCCTTCTAAGAAAAGCTCCGAGCGGCCCGCGTGTCGGCTACCCGGAGAAAGCCACGGGCAAAGCCCGCAGCGCACACAGAGACAATCATCCTTGCTATGGCTCCCGCTCGCCCCTGAGCCGGAGAGGGTCCGCCAGCCGGCGAACCTGGGCGCTTAGCCCTGTACCAGCTTGGCCACGGCCTTTTCCAGACGGGCCAGGCCTTCATCGATATCGGCATCTTCCACCACCAGGCTTGGCGCGAAGCGCACCACGTCCGGACTGGCCTGCAGCACCATCACCCCTTCCACCGCGGCGGCATCGAGAATGGCCTTGGCCTTGCCCTTCCAGGCATCGCTGAGCACCGCGCCGATCAGCAGACCCAGGCCGCGCACCTGGCTGAATACGCCGTACTGCTCGCCGATCTGGGTGAGCTTCTCGGCAAAACGCTGATGCTTGGCCTTGACTCCGGCCAGCACCTCCGGGGTGTTGATCACATCGACCACCGCCTCGGCCACCGCACAGGCCAGCGGGTTGCCGCCATAGGTGGTGCCGTGGGTGCCAACGGCCAGGTGCTTGGCCAGCTCGGTGGTGGTGAGCATGGCGCCAATGGGGAAACCACCGCCCAGGCTCTTGGCGCTGGAGAGGATGTCCGGGGTGACGCCGTAGTGCATATAGGCGAACAGCGAACCGCTGCGGCCCATGCCGCTCTGCACTTCATCGAACACCAGCAGGGCGTTGTGCTGGTCGCACAGCTCACGGGCCGCCTGCAGGTAGGCCAGATCAGCCGGCAGCACGCCGCCTTCACCCTGGATCGGCTCCAGTACGATGGCACAGGTCTTGTCGGAAACCGCCGCCTTGAGCGCCTCGATATCGTTGTAGGGCACATGGCTGATGCCCTGGATCTTCGGCCCGAAGCCGTCGGAATACTTGGGCTGACCGCCGACGCTGACGGTAAACAGGGTGCGCCCATGGAAGCTGTTGGTGGCGGCGATGATCTCGCACTTGTCTTCGCCGAACTTGTCGAAGGCGACGCGACGGGCCAGCTTGAAGGCGGCCTCGTTGGCCTCGGCGCCGGAGTTGCAGAAGAACACGCGCTCGGCAAAGGTGGCGTCGATCAGCTTCTTGGCCAGGCGCAGGGCCGGCTCGTTGGTGAAGACGTTGGACACATGCCAGAGGGTGTTGGCCTGTTCGGTCAGGGCGCCGACCAGGGCCGGATGACAGTGGCCCAGCACGTTCACGGCAATGCCGCCGGCGAAGTCGATCAGCTCACGGCCACTCTGATCCCATACGCGGGAACCTGCACCACGCACCGGAATAAAAGCGGCGGGGGCATAGTTGGGCACCATAACCTGATCGAAATCGGCGCGTTGTACCGGGTCGTGCTGAACGGACATCTGAGCTCTCCTGACAAGGAACACCTGCATCGGCTAGCAGGCGATGAGAAGGATTGTAGGGATTGCACCGGGGTCGGCATTGTCGCCATGCGACAACTTCTTATAGCGCCAACCCGCGATTTTCCTGGGCTTTCGCAAATGCGACAGAAAGCTTCGGGAAGGCGCAGTTTAAATGCAGGCGCGCAGCTTGGCGCGGCTTTCTGGCAGGCTTTGAATATAGTCGGGCTTGCGCCACAAGCAGCCCGGGCGACGAACCGTTACACTGTCGACCCACTTGCCTGCCGATGATGCCTTTATGTCCGAGCCCGCTCGCCTGTCCAAACGCCTGATCGAGTTGACCGGCTGCTCGCGCCGCGAAGCCGAGCTCTATATTGCCGGCGGCTGGGTGCTGGTCGACGGCCAGGTGGTGGACGAGGCGCAACTCAAGGTGACCAACCAGCGCGTCGAACTGCTGCCGGACGCTGTGGCAGCAGCCGTGGAGCCGGCCACCCTGCTGCTGCATGTGCCCAACGGCCATGCCCCGGAGCGCACGGTGGAAAGCCTCGGCCCGGACAGCCACTGGGCGCAAGACCCTGCCGACCTGCGCCCACTGAGAAGCCACTTCAACAACCTGACCGCCTGCATCCCCCTGCAGGCCGGCGCCGATGGCCTGCATGTGCTGACCCAGGACTGGCGTATCGAACGCAAGCTCAGGGAGGACCTGGGCAAGCTGGAACAGGAATATGTGGTCGAGGTGCTCGGCACGCTGAGCAACAGTCAGCTCAAGCGCCTGAACCATGGCCTGATCTTCAATGGCGTGGCCCTGCCACCCTGCAAGGTCAGCTGGCAGAACGAGACCCGCCTGCGCTTCGCCCTGAAAAATCCGCAACCTGGGCAAATCGTCTTTATGTGCAACAGCGTCGAGCTCAAGGTGCTGGGCATGCGCCGTATTCGCATCGGCGGCGTGCCCATGGGCAAGGTGCCCGCCGGGCAGTGGCGCTATCTGGCCGATAAGGAACGCTTCTAAGAGGCCGGCAAAAGCTTGCTGCGCGTCGGCCCTGCTGCGTTAAAAACAGGCTCTAACATCTTTCTAGGGGCGCCCAGGGGCCCCACCTTTAACGGGATCTTCCATGCTTAATAACGACATCCTGCGCAGCCTGCGCTACAGCCTCGACATCAACGATGGGCAACTGGCCGAGATCATCGCCCTGGGCGGCCAGCAAATCGACGCAGACAGCCTCGGCGCCCTGCTGAAGAAAGATGACGAAGAGGGCTTTGTGCCCTGCTCCGATGAGCTGATGGCGCACTTTCTCGATGGCTTGGTGTACTTCAAGCGCGGCAAGGACGACAGCCGCCCGGCGCAACCATTCGAGCTGCCGATCAGCAACAATGTGGTGCTGAAAAAGCTGCGGGTGGCCTTCGAGCTGAAGGAAGACGATATGCACGCCATCCTGCTCAGCGTCGACTGCCCGGTGTCCAAGCCGGAGATGAGCGCGCTGTTTCGCAAGGCCGGGCACAGCAACTACCGGGTCTGTGGCGACCAGTTTTTGCGCAATTTCCTCAAGGGCCTGACCCTGCGCCTGCGTGGCTGAGCCGGGGCCGGACCATGGAATACAGGGTCAAGCCCATAGGTTTTGTGCGGTCCTGCTTCAAGGAAAAGTTCGCCATTCCCCGCCAACCACAGCTGGCCCCGGCCGCCCGTGGCGTACTGGAACTGGTCGCGCCCTTCGATAACGGCGAGGCGGTGCAGGGGCTGGAGCAGGTCAGCCATGTCTGGCTGCTGTTTCTCTTTCACCAGGCCCTGGAAGACAAGCCACGCCTCAAGGTGCGCCCGCCGCGCCTGGGCGGCAACCAGTCGGTCGGGGTATTCAGCACCCGCGCCACCCACAGACCCAACGGCATCGGCCAGTCGGTGGTCAGGCTGGAGCGGGTCGAAGCCGGCAAGCTGTGGCTGTCCGGCATCGACCTGCTCGATGGCACCCCGGTACTGGATATCAAGCCCTATGTGCCCTACGCCGACTGCATAGCCGAGGCCCAGAACGGCATCGCCACCAGCGCCCCGCCGCTGATTCCGGTCAGCTGGCAGCCGCTCGCACGCCAGCAAGCCGAGCAGCACGGCCAACGCCTGGGCGAGCCACTGGTCGAAATGATTGAACAGTGTCTGGCCCAGGACCCGCGCCCGGCCTATCAACACCCCCAACCGGAGCGCCGCTATGGCGCCCGTCTGTGGGATGTGGACGTGCACTGGCACTACCCGCAGCCGGGGCATATCTGCGTGCTGGAGCTGACGCCTGAATAGTCCTGGACACTGCGTGCATACAGAGCGAATTGCGCCGCCTGGAGAAGCAGCCGGGGCAGGCACTGGCCACAATGCAGTACAAAACACACTCTCTTCTGTCTTATATTCAATAGAAATTGTATACAAAAAGAGAGCATCGTTATGCCAACCCGCCCCAATAGCCTGAACGGCCTGCGCCACCTGGCCCTGCTGGTGCCTAATCTGGAAGCCTGCGAGCGCTTCTATGTGGACATTCTCGGCATGCAGGTGCTGCACCGCGCCAACCCGGACCTGGTCTACCTCACCTGCGGCAACGACAACCTGTCCCTCGGCCGCGCCACCGTCCCCAGCAGCGGCGAACAGGCGGTGGATCATTACGGCTTCGTGGTCGACAGCATTGAGGAACTGCATGCCTGGTATGACTACCTCAAGGCCCAGGGTGTAACCCTCCTCGACCGCCCCTTCGCCCATGGTGACGGGGCCCACAGCTTCCATCTGCTCGACCCGGCCGGCAACAAGGTGCAGCCGCTCTACCATCCGGCCCTCTCCGGACAACGTTGTCAGTTGCCGGGCAAATAACCCTCGCACCTCGAAAAAGGCTGGCAGTCAGCGTGGCCATGCGCTACAGCTATGCACAGTTCCAGTCATCATGAGTCTGTCGATGCCTCACAAGCGCATACCACCGCGCCAGTACGTTCCTGCGGAAAATCTGGTGGACATGCTCCTCGACGCCATCTGTGTGGTCGACAAGGAAGGACATTTCCTCTTCGTCAGCGCCGCCTGTGAGCGCATTTTCGGCTACAGCCCGGAGGAAATGCTCGGCCGCCCCATGATCGAGCTGGTCCATCCGGACGACCGCGCCCGTACCCTGGCCGCCGCCCGGGAGATCATGGCCGGCGCGGCCAAACCCATTTTCGAGAACCGTTATGTGCGCAAGGATGGACGCACCGTGCATATCCTCTGGTCGGCGCGCTGGTCGGATGATCAACAGGTGCGCATTGCCGTCGCCCACGACATCACCGAGCGCAAACGCAGCGAATCCCTGCAGAGCGCCCTCTACCACCTCGCGGAGGCGGCGCACCGGGCCGAAGATGAGCAGCAGCTCTTCCAGCAACTGCACCTCACCCTCGCCGAGCAGTTGCCCAGCAGCCGCTTCAACCTGGCCCTGCTTGGCCCAGACGGCCAGCAACTGGCCATTCTCGGCAGCACGGCGGATCAGGCCCATAGCCAGCATGTCCGCCAGCTGAGCCTGCAGGTCCTGAGCAGCGCCCAGCCTCTGCTTCTGCCCGCCGCCGAGGCGGCTCACCTGGGTCAGCAGAACTGGCTGCTGG
Organism: Pseudomonas sp.; assembly: GCA_041592855.1. Classification (GTDB taxonomy): domain Bacteria; phylum Pseudomonadota; class Gammaproteobacteria; order Pseudomonadales; family Pseudomonadaceae; genus Aquipseudomonas. The sequence continues at coordinate 1,112 of JBFHPI010000016.1, read as the reverse complement.
CGCCCTGCCACACCCAGGCCGGCTGCTGCGGCGTGCTCAGCCTGAGCAGTGATGCCATTGAACCGGCCTACAGCAATCGGGAACAGGAACTGCTGCAATTCGTCGCCACCCAGGTCAGCACCGCCATCGAACGCCAGCGCATGCTCAGCCGCCTGCAGCATATGGCCCAGTATGACCAACTGACCCAGCTGCCCAACCGCAGCCTGCTGCAGGATCGCCTGCAACAGGCCATGGCCCGAGCGCGCCGTGAACAGCGACAACTGGCGCTGCTGTTTCTCGATCTGGATAAATTCAAGCTGATCAACGACAGCCTTGGCCATGCCATGGGCGATCTGCTGCTGCAACAGGTGGCCGAACGTATCCGTCAGTGTCTGCGCGAGGTGGATACGGTGGCGCGCTTTGCCGGCGATGAGTTCGTCGTACTGCTCGAAGACTTCCACAGCTGCGACCATGCCACCCAGGTCGCGGACAAGATCCGCCAGGCCCTCAACCATCCGTTCGACCTCAAGGGCTACCAGCACCCGGTGCGGCCGAGCATCGGCATTGCCCTCTACCCCACCCACGCCACTGATCCGCAGCAGCTGATTCATCAGGCCGACAGCGCCATGTACCTGGCCAAGCACAGCGGTGGCAATCGCTACCAGCTGGCGACTGAATAAAAAATGCCGCTGGCCCCGGGAGGCGCAGCGGCATTTTGCAGTCCGTGGCAGCGGTCTATTTCTCGACAAAGGCACGCTCGATCAGATAATCCCCCGGCTCGCCCATACGTGGCGACACCCTGAGGCCAAAGCTATCCAGCACCGCGCTGGTCTCATCGAGCATGCTCGGGCTGCCGCAGATCATGGCGCGGTCGTCCCGGGGGTTGATCGGCGACAGGCCGATATCGCGGAACAGCTTGCCGCTGCGCATCAGGTCGGTCAGCCGGCCCTGGTTTTCGAACTCTTCACGGGTCACGGTGGGGTAGTAGATCAGCTTGCTCTTCAGCGCCTCACCGAAATACTCGTTCTGCGGCAGGTGTTCGGTGATGAACTCGCGATAGGCCACTTCATTGACGTAACGCACACCATGCACCAGCACCACTTTCTCGTAGCGCTCGTAGGTTTCCGGGTCCT